>SBBV01000225.1 GCA_005240015.1 Candidatus Odyssella thessalonicensis
GGCCCGAGCCGCCGGTCTGCTTCTTGTGCACGTAGTCGATGTCGCCCTTGCGCGCGATCGTCTCGCGATACGCCACCTGCGGGGCGCCGACATTGGCCTCGACCTTGAACTCGCGCTTCATGCGGTCGACGATGATCTCCAAGTGGAGCTCGCCCATGCCGGCGATGATCGTCTGCCCGCTCTCCTGATCGCTCTTGACGCGGAACGACGGGTCCTCGGCGGCGAGGCGCTGGAGCGCCAGGCCCATCTTGTCGTGATCGGCCTTGGTCTTGGGCTCGACGGCGACCTCGATGACCGGCTCGGGGAACTCCATGCGCTCCAGCACGATCGGCTTCTGCGGATCGCAGAGCGTATCGCCCGTGCGCACGTCCTTCATGCCGGCGAAGGCCACGATGTCGCCGGCGCGCGCTTCCTTGATGTCCTCGCGGTTGTTCGCATGCATCAGCAGCATGCGGCCGACCCGTTCGCGCGCGCTGCGCGTGGTGTTGTAGACGCCCGAGCCGGTCTCGATCACGCCCGAATAGATGCGCGCGAAGGTGAGCGTGCCGACATAGGGGTCGTTCATGATCTTGAACGCCAGCGCCGAGAACGGCTCCTCGTCGGTCTTCTGGCGCGTCATCGGCTCGTCGGTGCCAGGCTTGGTGCCCTTGACCTCGGGGAGATCGTTGGGCGCGGGCAAGTAGTCGACGACGGCGTCGAGCAGCGGCTGCACGCCCTTGTTCTTGAACGCGGTGCCGAGCAGCACCGGCACGAACTTCGCCGCGACCGTGCCCTTGCGGATGCACGCCATCAGCGTCTCGACGCTGGGATGCTTCCCCTCGAGATAAGCCTCGAGCGCCGCGTCGTCGGTCTCGACCGCCGTCTCGACGAGCTTCTCGTGATATTGCTTGGCCTGGTCCTGGAGCTCGGCCGGGATCTCGACCGTGTCGAACTTCGCGCCGAGCTCCTCGCCGGTCCAGATCACGGCCTTCATGCGGACGAGATCGACGACCCCCTTAAAAGCGCTTTCGGCGCCGACCGGGAGCTGGAGGACCAGCGGATTGGCGCCGAGCTTTTCGCGGATGGTGTCGACGGACATGAAGAAGTCGGCGCCGACGCGGTCCATCTTGTTGACGAAGCAGATGCGCGGCACGCCGTACTTGTCGGCCTGGCGCCACACGGTCTCGGACTGCGGCTCGACGCCGTTGACGCCGTCGAACAGCGCGACCGCGCCGTCGAGCACGCGCAAGGAGCGCTCGACCTCGATCGTGAAGTCGACGTGCCCGGGCGTGTCGATGATGTTGATGCGGTGATCGCGCCAGAACGCCGTGGTCGCGGCCGAGGTGATGGTGATGCCGCGCTCCTGCTCCTGCTCCATCCAGTCCATCGTCGCGGTGCCCTCGTGCACCTCGCCGATCTTGTAGGACTTGCCGGTGTAATAAAGGATGCGCTCCGTGGTCGTGGTCTTGCCGGCATCGATGTGGGCCATGATGCCGATGTTGCGGTAGCGCTCGATGGGATGCGTTCGGGGCATGGGAGTGTCCGGCTCTCGCTGTTACCAGCGGTAATGGGAGAAGGCCCGGTTGGCCTCCGCCATCTTGTGCGTGTCCTCCCGCTTCTTGACGGCCGTGCCGCGGTTCTCCGCCGCCTCCATGAGCTCGACCGAGAGACGATGCGCCATCGTGCGCTCGGCGCGCGCGCGCGCGGCCGTGATCAGCCAGCGGATGGCGAGCGCCTGCGCGCGCTCGGGGCGCACCTCGACCGGCACCTGGTAGGTGGCGCCGCCGACGCGGCGCGAGCGCACCTCGATCGCCGGCTTCACGTTGTCGAGCGCCGAGTGGAAGATCTCGACCGGGTTCTTCTTGAGCTTCTTCTCGATCATGTCGAACGAGCCGTAGACGATCTGCTCGGCGGCCGCTTTCTTGCCGCGCGACATGACGGTGTTCATGAACTTGGCGACGACGATGTCGCCATACTTCGCATCGGGGAGCACTTCGCGCTTCTCGGCGCGGCGGCGGCGGGCCATGGGACGGTTTCCTTACTTCGGGCGCTTCGCGCCGTATTTCGAGCGGCGCTGGCGGCGCTTGGCGATTCCTTGCGTGTCGAGCGTGCCGCGGATGATGTGGTAGCGGACGCCGGGGAGATCCTTGACGCGGCCGCCCCGGATCATGACGACCGAGTGTTCCTGGAGATTGTGGCCCTCGCCCGGGATGTAGCTCACCACCTCGTAGTGGTTGGTGAGCCTGACCTTGGCGACCTTCCGCATCGCCGAGTTGGGCTTCTTGGGCGTCGTCGTGTAGACGCGCGTGCAGACGCCGCGCTTCTGCGGCGCGGATTCCAGCGCGGGCGACTTGCTCCGCCACTTCGGCGCCGTCCGCGCTCTGCGGATCAGCTGATTGATCGTCGGCATCCGATGCCTCTTCCGTCTTTTTGCTCGGGAGCGCGCCCTCTCGGGTTCGCCCATGCACCTCGATCCTCGTCTTCGGCGCCGGCGCGCGTTCGCGCGCGGCGGACGCCCGACAAAAACACCGACCGAAAAGCCCGCTTTCAGGGCTTCCTCCGGCCGGTGCAGCGCCGCCCGCTCTTTGGAGGCCCCCTCCGGGGGCACAAATCAGGGCGTGAAGCTTCGGATCTAAAAACAGCCGCGGGACCGGCTGCGCCTCGGCGCGTGCCGGTGCCCCGCTCGGTCCTGCTGAATGGCGCGGAAAATAGTCGTGGCCCCGAGGCGCGTCAAGCGCTTAGCGGGCCCGCTAGGCCGCGAAAACCGGCCAATTCCACGCTCCCCTGCGCGCGTTCTGTCGCAGTGCAACAAGGCCGCCCGTAGCGGCAGCTATGGCTGGGTCAGCACCGCAACTAATTCGCCAACTTGATTGACCTAGCTTGAATCGCAACCGGTGTCGCGTACCACGCGGTTAGACCGAGGCCCAGTGTGCCCTCAGCAATGATCGATTTGCCCACGAGGCGTTCAAGGTCATCTTTCTTTATATGGGCGGAGGGAACGAGATGCATTCGCTCGATCTTAGAAATGCGCGTGTAGCTCACCTGCTCGCTAGGCATTGGCAAGTCAGCGCAAACGGGGCTGAACAAGCGCACGACGTAAGCTGTCAATAGCTTCCCATTTGGATGATCGAATCGGGTCAACTCAAGTGTGCCTTCTATCCTCGCAGTGACGCGGTCGCTGAAACAGGCTTGCCGGTCGCGCTTGTCTTCAGTCTTCTCACCTTTCTCAGCGGTCTCAAGGGTCAGGGCGACGCGGAACCCGACGTACCAGAGCCGGTTTTGGTCCGTCGACGGACGCCAGCGGCGGTTAGCCGAGCGCAGGCGCGTCGGGTGGTCGTCCCAGGAACCGCCGCGCATGACGCGACCGGGGCACTCGAGCGTCAGCCAGGCGCGGCCATCGCTCGGCGCCCCGTGATAGTTCCCGTTCCAGCAATCTTCCACCCATTCCGAGACGTTGCCGTCCATGTCGTGAAGTCCAAAGCGATTTGCCGAGAACGAGCCGACCGGCACCGTCTGTTGCCGATAAATCCCAATTTGTCCGTTACCGTAAACGTAATTGCCAGCGTAATTGGCTTGATCCGTGGAAATCGTCGTGCCGGTCGCGAACGGCGTCGTCGTCCCCGCCCGCGCCGCGTATTCCCACTCCGCCTCGCTCGGCAACCGATATGTCTTGCCAGTTTTGCGGCTGAGCCAGGCCACATACTGCTTCGCGTCGTCCCACGACACGTTGATCACCGGCCGCCGCCCACGGCCCCAGCCATTCTCGTTCGGCCGGAAGGCGCAGCTTCCCGCCGAGAGGCACGCATCCCACTCCGCAAACGTCACCTCGTATTTCCCCAACGCGAAGGGCTTGGCGA
>SBBV01000507.1 GCA_005240015.1 Candidatus Odyssella thessalonicensis
ATCGGGCAATCGGGCGTGATCCCCCGGTCGCATGACGCGACCATCGCCTTGAGTACCTGCTCCATGCGTCGCAGGTCCGCGATTTTCGTCTGAACTTCCGTGAGGTGGCCCGCAGCCATGGTGCGGACCTCACCGCATTTGGATCGCGGGGTCTCGGCGAGATCGAGAAGCGCTTGCACGCTGTCGAGCGAAAAGCCCAGTTCGCGGAGTCGCCGGATGAAGCCGAGTCGGCTGATATCTTCGGAACCGTAGCGCCGGTATCCGGCGGGGCTCCGCTGTGGGCGCGGAAGCACGCCGACGCGTTCGTAGTATCGGATCGTCTCGATGTGAACGCCGGTACGCTCGGACAAGGTTCCGATCTGCATCTCCTCGGCCGCTTTGGCCATGACCGCCTCTCCAATTCGTGAACAGGAAGTCCTTGAGCCTGTAGTCCCTACAGCCCCCATCTTGTACCGCAGTTGAATTTGGAGCGAAAGCCATGGCGGCAAGCGAACAGGTCAGGGCGTCCATCTCCGCCCGAAGCCCGGCGGAGAATGAGACCGGGCAACGCGTGGGCAAGACGGTCGCGTCGGTCGGCGGCATCTTGGCTGCGATCGGCGTCGGGGCTTGCTGCGTGATCCCGTTTTCCTTGGCCACGATCGGGGTGAGCGGAGCTTGGATCGGAAATTTCACGGCCCTGGCGCCCTACCAGCCCTATTTCATCGCCCTCACCGCCGCATTCCTCGCCGGCGGGTTCTACCTCGTCTATCGCAAGCCCAAGGCCGCATGCGCCGATGGCTCGTCGTGCGCCCGACCCGGATCCAGCCGCATCACCAAGATCGCACTTTGGTCGGCAACGGTTCTGTTTATCGCCGGGGTCGCGTTCCCCTATGCCGCGCCCATTCTTCTTTAACCCTCTCAGCGCTGGAGCCCGAACATGAATCTTCGCACCCTTGCCTTGGCAACCGCCTTCGCCAGCCTCTCCGCAACCGGCGCCGCGGCGGCCGAGCGCACCGTGACGCTCAAGGTCGACAACATGACCTGCGCGACCTGCCCGCCGACGGTGAAGAAGAGTTTGCAGCGCGTTCAGGGCGTCACCAAAGTCGAGGTAGATCTCGACAAGGAGATCGCCGTCGTCGTCTTCGACGACGCCAAGGCCGACATCAAGGCGCTCATCAAGGCGACGACAAACGCCGGCTATCCGTCGCGCCTCGCGCAGTAACGTCCCAATGCGGGACGCAGCGCTGATCAAGACGGGCGTTGCCGGCGCGATCGTAGCCGCCGTCTGCTGCGCCACGCCGGCGCTGGTGCTCGGCCTCGGAGGGCTCGGCCTCTCGGCGTGGCTGGTCTGGGCCGACTACCTTGCGCTCGCGGCCCTTGTCGCGTTCGTCTTGCTTGCCGGATATGGATTCCATCGCCGGCGATCATCGGCCCCCGGCGCGCGCTGCGAAACATCCAGCACTCCGCCGGGGGCTTCAATACCAGCCGGAAAATCCCCATGACCAACGCCTGCTGCACCTCCACGAGCACCAAGGCCCCCGACCTCGCCGTCATCGGCGCCGGGTCGGCCGGGTTCTCCGCCGCGATCCGCGCCGCCGAGCTCGGCGCGCAGGTCGCGCTGATCGGCCATGGCACGATCGGCGGCACCTGCGTCAATGTCGGCTGCGTGCCGTCGAAGACGCTCATCCGCGCGGCGGAGACGCTGCACCAAGCCGGGGCCGCGTCCCGTTTCGCCGGGATCTCCGCGCAAGCGAAGATGGCGAATTGGCGATCGCTCGTCGCGCAAAAGGACGAGTTGGTCGCCGCACTGCGCCAGGCGAAATACGTCGATCTGCTGCCCTCCTACAACACGATCGCCTACATGGAAGGTCCGGCGCGACTCACACCCGACGGCGTCGCGGTCAACGGCCACGCGCTGCGCCCGCGCAAGGTGATCATCACGACGGGCGCCCGGCCGAGCATTCCTGCGATCGAAGGCCTCGACAAGGTCCCGTTCCTCACCAGCACCTCGGCCCTCGCGCTCGACACGCTGCCGAAGTCGCTCGCCATCATCGGGGGCGGCGTTGTCGCGGTCGAGCTGGGCCAGCTTTTCGCGCGCGCCGGCGTGCGCGTCACGATGCTGTGCCGGTCCCGCGTCCTCTCGCATGCCGAGCCGGAGATCAGCGGCGCGCTCGAGGGGTACCTGCGCGACGAGGGCCTCGACATACGTTGCGGCATCAGGATCGACGCCGTGGCGGCAACATCCAACGGCGTTGTGCTCTCCATCAGCGAGGCCGGCGGCAAGGCCGGTACGGTCACCGCGGACAAGGTATTGGTTGCGACGGGGCGCACGCCCAATACGCAGGGCCTCGGCCTTGAGAAGGCCGGAATTGCGCTCGCAGAGCGCGGTGGTATTCGCGTTGACGACCGGCTGCGCACCACCAAGGCCGGCGTGTACGCCGCGGGCGATGTCACCGGGCGAGACATGTTCGTTTATATGGCCGCCTATGGCGCAAAGGTCGCGGCCGAGAATGCGCTCAACGGCGACAGCCGGCGCTACGATTCGTTGGCCATGCCCGAGGTCGTGTTCACGGACCCGCAAATGGCGAGCGTCGGACTCACCGAAGCCGCGGCGCATGAGCGCGGCATGGATGTGCGCAGCGCGATCGTCCCGCTCGACTACGTGCCGCGGGCCATCGCGGCGCGCGATACGCGGGGCCTCATCAAGCTCGTCGCCGAACGGAAGACGGGCAAGCTTGTCGGTGCACACATGCTGGCGCCAGAAGCCGGGGACAGCATCCAGACGGCCGCCCTCGCGATCAAGCAGGGGCTTACGGTGAAGGAATTGGCGGAGACGATCTTTCCATACCTGACGACCGTCGAGGGCCTCAAGCTCGCCGCGCAGGCGTTCGACAAGGATGTGGCGAAACTCTCCTGCTGCGCCGGCTGAGTAATCGGCGGCATGCACGCTCTGCTGCGAAAACCTCCGTCGGTATACGGTCTGCTTGCTATCGGGCTTGTCCTGATGATCGAGCCGGCGTTGCCGCAGTATCACTTCTCGCTATTCTGGTTTTCGCTCGGCGTCGTCGGCACCGGGGTCGCACTCTATGACCTCGTGCGCAAGCAGCGGTAACGCCGGGGCGGATATCAGGCGGAAGTAGAGTCGAACTCTCCCGACGCCACGAGCCGAAAGGAGAATGGATTCAGATGAAGACCGGTGACAAGGTCCTGGCCCTGCTCGGCGCAAAGGCGCTGTGCTGCGTCCTGCTTATTTTGGCCTCCACGGGCGCCCTAGGCGGCGCTTTCGCTTGGTTCTTGGACCAGTCGATCGGATGGCTCATCGGCGCGGCGCTGGCCGTTGGAGTAGCAGCCATCATTTGGCGGAGCGGCGCTGCGCAAACTCGTTCATCAGCGACCAACAGCACAGGCGCGTCGGATCCCGGAGTGCGGCAGCGTCAGCAGATCAGCTAGCTCGGCTGGAGGCGGTAATATGCATAAGCAAAACCCAGTATCAGGCCTCGTCGACAAAGCGCCGAGGACCAAGGCGCCGGAATGTTGTGAGCCAGCTATGCGATCGGAAGTTCCGGGCGAGCGCTCGGTTCTTCTCCGGCCGGGGGTCACGATCCCGGATTGGTCGGTGGTTGAGGATGCGTCGGCGCGGATGACGCTTTCCGCGATCTTCGAACTCACCGGCGTGGGCAGACGGAAGTGGTCCCGCCTCGGCGAGGCGGAGGATCGCGTCTGGCGTTCGGTGATAGAGCTGTTTGCCGAATTCGGCCGGGCGCCGCTCTCGGCGGAAATCGCTGAGGCGACTCGGCTGCCGCACGACGTAGTCGCCGATGCGCTGACCAAACTTGGGGCGCGTGACGTCGTGGTTCTCGACGATGCGGGCCGCATCGTGGGCGCGTATCCCTTCACCGAATGGCCGTCGGGCCACAGGGTTAGGCTGCGCGGGACAACTCTGACCGCAATGTGCGCCATCGACGCCCTCGGCGTCGGAGCCATGTTCAGTACGGACACCGACATCGAATCGTCCTGCCGGTATTGTGGGACGGCAATTCGCGTGAACACCCGTGCCGCCGGTACCGTCCTCGCAAACACCGAGCCAACAACGGCGATCGTATGGGCGGGGCTTCATTATGCGGGCGGTTGTTCGGCGACCTCGCTTTGTACCGTTTTGGCCTTTTTCTGCTCGGAAGAGCATCTTGCTGCGTGGCGGGCGGGTGCATCTGCCGGCCGGAGCGGGCACTGTCTTTCGATGAATGAGGCGCTGCAGGTCGGCAAAGCGATCTTCATGCCTATCCTGCGCGCCACCGCTGAAGGCCATGGAACCGCTCTGGCGTAGCGAGACGCGCGTTCCCGCTGCCGCTTCGCTACAAAGGGCGGCAGGCAACCATGAATAAAAGCGTCGAGCTCGGAATTTCCGATGCCGCTCAGCCTCTCGGCACGCGGCATGATGAGGTCGCGCTGGCCTTGGCAGACCTTGCCGCCGCCACCGCCGACCCGCAGGCACTCGTCGCCGGATTAGGGCGGGTCCTGCACAAAACGCCGCTTCGCGTGGAGCGGCTCTTCGTAGGCGTTCAGGCCCTTCACCCCGCGTTTCGGGCGCGCACCTATCTCTGGCACCTGCCCGAGGACCGCGTCGGCGTGATCGAGTGGCCGCACGGTCTCGCGAACCGACCCGGCTATTTTGACTCTCCCGATCACCACGTGCATGCGACGGGATTCGAGCTACGCGTCCACAATCTCCACGAAAACACCGGCTCGCCCTGCGATCTCTACGGCAAGTTGCGGGATGCAGGTTACACGGACTACCTGATCGTCCCACTGCGCTTCAGCGACGGCACCATCAATACTCTATCGATCGCGACACGGCTCCGCGCCGGCTTCCCCAAGAGATCACTCGCTGGGTTTCGACGGCTCGTCGGCCTTCTGTCTGTCATCCTCGAGCGTACGACGGCCCTCGAGAGCATAGATTCCGCGCTGCAAACCTATCTCGGACGACACACGAGCGCGCAGATCATGCGCGGCAAGATCAGGCCCGGCCACGGCGAGCTTGTCGAGGCGGTAGTCCTGTTTTGCGACCTTCATGACTTCACCCAGCTTACAGCCTCGCTCGGGCCCGCTCAGACGGTCGGTCTGCTCAACGACTACTTCGACTGTCTCGTCGAGCCGATCGAGGACAGCGGCGGGTACGTCCTGAAATTCATCGGCGATGCCGTTCTGGCGTTTTTCCCGTTGGGCATGGGTGACCGGCCCGACCCGGTCGCGGCGATCGGCAAGATTCGCCAGCGTCTCGACGCAGCCAACAAGGCCCGCGCGGCGGCTGGCCAGCCGCTGTTCCGTCACGGCGTCTGCCTCCACTTCGGCACGGTTCTCTATGGCAATATCGGCTCGCGTCACCGCTTGGATTTCACGATCATCGGCGATGCGGTGAACATTGCCTCTCGGTGCGTCGCCGATACGCGCCGGCTCGGCATCGAGTACGTCTGCACCGAAGCGTTCGCTCGCAAATTCGGCTACGAGCACACACTGCGAATCGGTGAATGTGCGGTGAGAGGAATCGCTGCGCCGGTTGTGCTCTACTCGCTCAATTACGGTTCGATCAGGACGTGAGCGCAATTCGGCGATAGCTGAGCGCCTCGGCTATGTGGATTCGCCCGACTTTGTCGCGGCCGTCCATGTCCGCGAGCGTGCGCGCTACGCGCATGACACGATGATAACCGCGGGCCGACAATCTCAAAGTAAGCGCTGTTATGCGGCCCTTGTGGGCTGACGAGCGGCGGCCCAGCGCCACGGCAGGAGCTCATCGAGTCGGTTGACCGGGTGGCCGGCGATGAGGC
>SBBV01000186.1 GCA_005240015.1 Candidatus Odyssella thessalonicensis
ACCCCGACCCTCCCCCGCTATTCGCGGGGAAGGGAGTCAGTTGGGCCCGCTCATGATCTTCTTGCGCACCCAGGCGAGCGGCGCCGCGTCGTCGTAATTAACACCGGCCTCGTATTCGGTGAGCTGCACGCCGAGCTTGGCCCAGAGCGCCGCGAGGTCGAGCCGCGTGCCCTTCCAGACATGCGCATCGGCGAGGCGGCGCATCGTGCCGTAGCCGGTGGCGGCGTCGCAGACCGCGATGAAGCGCTCGACCGGCCAGCGCTGCGCGGTGTCGCCGCCCTGATCGAGCACGGCCTTGAAGCAATCGGCGAGGCTCTTCCGGCCGCCGCTCTTCTCGATGATCTCGGCGTCGGCCAGCAGCATGAACAGCGTGCCGCCCCAGTAGACCGGGCCGATGCCGCGCGAGCGCGCGAGGCCCTGCTGCTCCATCGCCGGCACGCCGTTGCGGAAATTCCTCAAGAAGCCGCGCCAGGCCTGGTCTTGCGGGAACCAGCCGGCGGCGACGCGCAGGCGCGTCTCGGTGTAGACCGCCATGCCCTCCATCAGCCAGGCGTGGTTGTCGATGAACGGCGCCGCGAAATGCACGAGCTCGTGCATCAGCATCCACTGGCCGAACAGATCCTCGGGCCTGGTCTCGGCGCCGATCCGGAGCAGCATCGTGGCGCCGCCGCCGCCCGCGACCATGCCGCGGCGCAGATAGCGCAGGCCCGGCATCGGCTGCAGCACGATGAGCGCGTGGTCGGCCGGGAAGCCGCCGAAATACGCGCCGATGCGCGCGGCCGAGGCCTCGATCCAGCGCGAAATCTCGGCGTTGGCGAGCGCGCGCTTTTCGTCGAGCACGGCGATGGTGAGCGTGCCGGCGCCGTTGCGGCCCGCGACCGGGATGCGCAACACCTCGATCCGCCCCATGGCCATGAAGCCGATGTAGCGGAAATCGGTCGTATCGAGCCGCTGCACGTCGCCTTGCGCCGCCAGGCCCGTGAGCACCGCGGCGCCGGCCGGGGCCTTGAAGCGCAAGGTGAGCGGCATCGGCCTTTGGCCGCCGTCGGGCACGAGCAGGAACGAGCGCACCGAGGCCACGACCGAGCCGCCGACGCGCTGGCCGATCGAGGGGCTGTTGGTCGACGCCGCCATCTCGTCGACGTCGAAGCGATAAGTGGCGCGCGCGATGCCGCCCGCGCCCTTGAGCAGCCGCGCCTCCTCGGTCTTCTCGAGCACGCTGCCGCCCGCGGCGCGGAGCTGGCGCACATGCGAATCGGTGACGAAGCGATAGGTCGAGAGCGCGTGCGGCCCATCGCCGGCGCAGGCCAGCGCCACGTCGAGGCTCCGCGCCTCGGCATCTGCGAGCGCCAACTCGTAATGGCATCCGCCCGGCGGCGGCGACGTCTCCTGCGCGCGCGAAGGTGCTGCGGCTAATGCGGCGAGGACGATGCAGACGAAGCGAAGCCTCATTCCGCCGACGCTACGGAGCGATCAAGGCAACGTCCAGGCACGTTGCGGTGAACGCATTGCCCGCGCCCCATCCGTCATCCTGAGCGAAGCGAAGGAACTCATGGATGCCGGGCCGAGCGAATCGCTGCCGAGGGCTCGGCCCTTCGCGCGCGAGATCCTTCGCTTCGCTCAGGATGACGGTTTTGGTGGCGGTACAGCGTGCTCACAAATCGTATTGATACGTCACCCACATCGTGCGCTTGGCCACCTGGTCGTAGAGCGTGCGCGCGCGGTAATTGTCGTCGGCGGTGAGCCAGCGGTAGAACGGCCAGCCGCGCGCACGGCCGATGGCGGCGACCTCGTCGAGCAGCGCGCGGCCAACCTTTTGCCCGCGCCAGGTGGGATCGACGAAGAGATCGTCGAGGAACCCGGCGGTGGCGCCGCGCAACGGGCTCGCCATGTCGCGGAAATGCGCAAGCCCGATCACGCGCCCCTCGGGCGTGCGCGCGATGCGGCCCTCGCAGGGACCGTGCGGCTTCGGCGTGGTGATCCAGCCCCAGACGCGGTCGGCGATCGCGTCGGTCATCTCGCGTTTGTAGAAATTGGCGTAGCCGTTGTACATGCGCCGCCAGCCCTCCTTGTCGCGCGGGCCGGGCTTCACGATCGCGAATTCGTTCATGGCGTCTCGAGCGGCGACGATTGGAATGCGGGCATCGCTTCGCATTTGGCGGCGAGCGCCTCGAGCTTCGGATATTTGCCGGGCGGGATCAGCGCCGGGTTGGTCTTGCTGAGGAACGTGACCGCGACGGCTGCGGTGACATCGGCCATCGTCATCGTGCTGCCGAGGAACCACGGCGTCATCGGCAGCGCTTCGAGCGCCGCTAAGCCGCCGATCACCTGGCTCGCGAGATGGTCGTGCCACGCCTGGTGCACCTTCTCGGCCGGCCGCTTGGTGCGCTCGTAGAAGGCCGCGACGCCCTTGTCGAGGATGCCGGTGCCGATCGCGGTGATCTTGAGGCAATCGCGCCGCTCCTTGCCCGCGGGCGGGATCAGCGCCTTTCCCGGCCCCACGCGCTCCATCACGTAGTCGAGCATGGCGCCGCTTTCGATCAGCGTCTCGCCATCGTCGAGCACCAGGATCGGCACGCGCTTCAGCGGATTGGCGGCGCCGATGTCCTTCGCCTGCTGCTCCTGCCAGGGCGAGAGATAGACGCGCTCGTGCG
The DNA here is from genome assembly GCA_005240015.1 of Candidatus Odyssella thessalonicensis. GTDB lineage: Bacteria > Pseudomonadota > Alphaproteobacteria > Bin65 > Bin65 > SBBV01. The sequence goes on from SBBV01000186.1 coordinate 2,655, forward strand.
GCACGCCCAGGATGTTCATCGCGATCGCGACGCGGCGCGTGTAGGGCGAAAGATTGCGGCCGATCAGTTTCATTGCCGAGATCCCCGGTTTTTGGGGCGCGGAGATTAGCAGGGAGGCGGTGAGGCGGGGAGAAGCAAAGAGATCAGGCGGGACGGCGCGCGAAGGCGAGCGAGACGCCGAGGCCGCAGATCGCGAGGCCCGATCCCTCGCGGATGCGGCGGATCACG
>SBBV01000487.1 GCA_005240015.1 Candidatus Odyssella thessalonicensis
GCCAGTGGGCGCAGCAGGAAGCGCCGCCCGCCGATCCGGCGCTCGCGAAGAAGCTTGCCGAGCTCGACGCCAAGGCAAGGCAGAACCCCACGAGCCTCGACGACCGGCTGGCGCTCGCCGATTTCCAGTTCGAGAACCGCCGCTTCCGCTCGGCGGCCGAGTCCTATCGCGTCGCATTGGCGCTTTCGAACGGGCGCGCCGACATCGCGGGGCTCTACGGCGAATCGCTCACGCGCGCGGCGGGCGGCCTTGTCACCGAGCCGGCGCGCAAGGCCTTCGAGCAGGCGCTCAAGACCGAGCCCAAGGACTCGCGCGCGCATTTCTTCCTCGGCCTCGCCGATTCCCAGGCCGGCAAGCCGCGCGCCGCGCTCGAGCGCTGGCTCAGGCTCGAGGCCGCGTCGCCGGCCGGCGCCTCGTGGCTGCCGACCTTGCGCCAGGAGATGCAGCGGGTCGCGCGCGAAGCCGCGATCGATCTCGCGGCACTGCGCCGCGAGCTCAGGCTCGGCGAAGGGGCCAAGGGCCCGTCGCCGCGCGACATCGAGGACGCCGAGAAGCTCTCGCCCGAAGAGCGCATGAAGATGATCCGCGGCATGATCGAGAGCCTCGAGGCGCGGCTCAAGGACAACCCCAAGGATCTCGAAGGCTGGAAGCGCCTGGGCCGCTCGCACGCGGTGCTGAACGAGCACGCCCAGGCGGCCGAAGCCTATCGCCGCGCGCACGAGCTGGCGCCCGACGACGCGCAGATAATGGGCGACTACGCCGCGTCGCTCATCCGCGCCCAGCCGCCGGGGAAAGAGGTGACGCCCGAGGTCGTCGGCGTGCTGCGCAAGCTGCTCGCAAAAGACCCCAACAACGCGCTCGCGCTGTTCTATCTGGGGCTCGCCGAGGCCGAGGCCGGCAACAAGGCCGAAGCCGCCGCGCACTGGAAGAAGCTGTTGGAGCGCCTCCCGCCCGACGCGCCGATCCGCGATCTCGTCCAGAAGCGGCTGGCGGCGCTGGGCATCGAAGAGAAGAAGTAGCCGCAGTCTCCTCCCCCGCGCAGCGGGGGAGGCCGGGAGGGGGCGAATCCGGTCTCACCCGTTCGACTCACCCCCTCCGCGCGCTGACGCGCGCACCTCCCCCGCTGCGCGACCGCTGCGCGGGGGAGGAGATCACACCCCGCCCCACACCTCCTTCGCGACATTGACGACGAGCTCGAGCTTCTTCCGCTGATCGTCGGGCGTCACCGGGTTGCCGTGGGTCGAGCTCGCGAAGCCGCATTGCGGCGAGAGTGCCAGTTGCTCGAGCGGCACGTATTTCGAGGCGTCGTTGATGCGCGCCTTCAGCTCGTCCTTGGATTCCAAGAGCGGACGCTTCGTCGTGATGAGGCCGAGCACCACGACCTTCTTGCCCTTGGGCACGAAGCGCAGCGGCTCGAAGCCGCCCGAGCGCGCGTCGTCGTATTCGAGGAAATATCCGTCGACGTCGATCTCGTTGAACAGCGCATCGGCGACCGGCTCGTAGCCGCCCTGCGCGAGCCAGGTGCCGGCGAAGTTGCCGCGGCAGATGTGGATGCACACGGTCATGTCGGCCGGGCGGCCCTTGATCGAATTGTTGATCAGCTTCGCGTAGATGTGCGGCAGCTTGTCGGGGTCCTCGCCGAGCTTCTTCGCCATGTCGCGGAACTTGGGGTCGCAGAGATAGGCGAAGTCGGTCTCGTCGATCTGGATGTAGCGGCAGCCCAGCTTGGCGAGGCTCATCATCTCGTCGTTGTAGGCCCTGGCGAGGTCGGCCCAGAATTCCTCGAGATCGGGATAGGCCTCTTTCGAGATGGCGCCGCGGCCGCCGCGGAAATGCAGCAGCGAGGGCGAGGGGTAGCAGACCTTCGGCGTCACCTTCGCCACCGATTTCAGGTATGCGAAATCCGGCCCCATGATCGATTTCGCGTGCGTGACCTTGCTCACGATGTGCGGCGTGGGCGGCCGGAAATCGACGCCCTGGAACTTCATCGTGACCGTGCCCTCGCGCATCTCGACGCCGCCGATCTGCTCCAAGAAATCGAGGTGCCACATGTAGCGGCGGTACTCGCCGTCGGTGACGGCCTTCAGGCCGACGCTCTCCTGGAACGCCACCGCGTCCTTGATGTGCTTGTCCTCGAGCTTGCGCAGCTCGGCCTTGCTCATCTGGCCCTTCGCGACCTTGTCGCGCGCCTCCAGGATCTCCTTGGGGCGCAAGAGGCTGCCGACGTGATCGGCGCGGAACGGCGGTTTGCTGCGGGCGGCCATGGCGCTTCTCCCTCGCGGAATTTTCTGTTGCCGCGATTTAGAACCCGCATCGCGCACGATGCAAGCCGGCCATTGCCGCGACGCCCGCATGCGCCTTTATCCGCGGCGCGTGCCCACTCTTCTGCCCACGCCAGTCGCGTCATCCTGAGCGAAGCGAAGGACCTAGCCTCCGCGTCAAGGCCGTCGGCGGTGGAAGCTGGATCCTTCGCTTCGCTCAGGATGACGGGATGGAGATATGGGCACGCGCAAGAAATCGGGATAATCAGCGATGATGCCGCGCCGATCGCTTCTTGCCCGCATGGGCGCCGTTGCCGCCGCCGCGAGTCTGCCGGCGCGCGCGAGCGCGGCGCTGCCACCGCGGCCGGCGAAGCGCATCGCCTACGGCGCGCACGAGAGCCAGTGGGGCGAGCTCTATCTGCCGCGCGGCGAGCGCAGGCTGCCGGTCATCGTCACCGTGCATGGCGGGTTCTGGCGTGAGCGTTACGGCGCCGATCTCGGCATGCCGCTGGCGGAGGATTTGGTCGCGGATCATCCGGTGGCGGCGTGGAACATCGAGTATCGCCGCGTCGGCGGCGGCGGCGGATTCCCGGCGACGCTCGAAGACGTAGCGGCGGCCGTCGATGCGCTGGCCGGGCCGGTGCAGCAGGCGGCTGGCTCGCGGCTCGATCTGGCGCGCGTCGCCGGGAATCCGCCGCCGCC
>SBBV01000605.1 GCA_005240015.1 Candidatus Odyssella thessalonicensis
GCGCAGCGCGCTCTCGGCCGCGCTCGATAGGCTGGCCGACGGCGTCGTGCTCTGCGACCGCCGCGGCGGCGTTGTGTACGCGACCGCAGGCGCCGTGGCGCTTTCCGTTCCGACCTACATCGATGTCAACTTCGGTTTCAGCCATTCCTCGGCCAGCGCGTCCGGCTCGACCGGGCCGGGGGACTTCGCCGTCTTCACGCTGATCCAGCCCTTCAACGGCGCCACCACCGTCGGCTTCGGCGCGGCGGATGCCAGCATCCGGAGCAGCCAGCAGACCTTCCACTTCGGCGTCAAGACGCCGGTCCTTTACGTGCCGATGTTCGATACGCCCCAGAACGTGTTCCAGTATGGCGAGCTCACGGGCGCTCTCGGCCTGCGCTTCCAGCGCACCGAAACCGAGCACGAGGGAAGGATACACTCTCGGCTGCTGGCCGGGTTTTTCGCCGACCAGCGCCTCTCCACCAACGACAACTATATCGGGCCGGTGTTCGAGCTCAATTTCGGCACGAGGATCGGCACCAACGGCGCGTTTCCGCCGATCTTCGTCGATGTGAACGCGTGGATCTCGCCATCCTTGCGCATCAGCGACGGCTCGGCGCACCAGCACGTCGTGATCCCCGGCGCGGCGCCGCCGTTCAACGATTTCACGGTGAGCATGGACAAGAACCACACCGGCTTTGCGTTGCTGGGCGGCGTCAACGCCGGGATATCGACTGCCATCACGCCGAGGATCAGGGCACGGATAAGGGGCGGCGTGCGCTTCAACACTGCGCAGAACCACTTTGAAGTGCCGGTCTCGCCCGGCCAGAGCGCTCGCTTCGATAGGGGCTTCCAGGCGCCGCGCGAGTTCCGCGTTCACGTCAGTTTCCGGTTTTGACCGCGCACTGATCGAGCGGCTCAATTCCCCGCTTCGATCTGCACCACCCACCACTGCCCGCCGCGCTTGGCGAAAGTGATGTGGAGTGCCCCCACCCAGCGCACCCAGCGCTTCTGCATGTAGCCGCGGCGCTTGCTCGGCAGCTGGATCTCGACCCAGGGCTCGGGCGTCGCCGCCGGGCCGGGGCCGGCATGGGCGTCGGCCACCCACCAGCGCTTCACCACCGCCGTCTCGTGGCCGTAGCGCGCGATGATCTGCGAGCGCTCGGTCGGCGCCTCGTGCACGGCGATGCCGCGGCCGATCACGACGCCGAGCTCCTCGTGCGCCACGCCGCGCTCGCGCACGAAGCGCGTGTAGGGCGCATCGAACTGGCCGGGCCGCGTCATGCGCCCGCCGAGCGCCAGCGTGCGCGCCAGCTCGTCCCAGAGCGCGGGATCGCGCCGGAGCCAGGTCACGAGCGAGGCGATGCCCTCGCCCGCGCCGATCTTGGCGTCGGCGGCGATGAAGCGCGCAACCGCCGCGATGTCCTTCCGCGCCACCGCCTGCGCGAGCCGGTCGCGCGTCTCGGCCAACACCTTGTCCTGGCGCGCGTGATCGACCGGCCGCACCGGCCGCGCGTCCGTCTCTCCCGCCGCGACCGCGAGGGCGAACAGAGCCAACCAGATGACACGAATCATCGCCGCGTCCCCGCGCCGCAAAGCCGAATGAGGGGCGAGTTTAACGGATGCGCCGCGCCCGCACAGCGCAGATCGCGAGAATACTCCATGTTAACCATAGCTTACGCGCGACGCAGCGCAACGGATGCGAGACATGCGATGCACCGGGTGCTGGTCGGATGCGGATCGTCACCGTAGCGGTGATCCACGGGGGTTGTCCCGACGTATCTGCGGGACATACTTCCTTAACCATAAATTGCCGGACGGACCGGGACAACTAACCGAAGACATACGTTCGTGAAGGACACCCCCGGTCCGCGACGTGCCTGAGAGGGACGGCTGACGACCAGCCGAGGGCCGGGCGCTCGCCAAGCGCGGCGGTGCCCACAAGGGGGACCACCATGTCCGAACGAACTCGCGATCTGCGCGACCGTGCCCGCACTTCCATGCGCCGGTCCGGCGGCCGCCATTTTGCGCGCCGCGGCTTGAGCTATGGCGCTGTGCTGCTGGCCGGTGTTTCACTCGCCGCGATGCTGCTGCCGGAGCGCACGGCGACGGCGCAGAATCAGCCCACGCAGAGGCAGTTGGAACTCGAAGTGATCAGCAAGTTCGCCCGCTATGAACAAGCTGGGAAAAACTTCCGCGACGAGTACGCTAGTATCATTCGACGACGCGTAGAATTGTTTGACCAGAGTGTGGCGCGCTGTCGCTTCGAAGATCTCGGCAGGCTGATGGACGAGGCCGCGCGCCTGCGCGACGAAATGGCCGACATCCTTCCTCTTATGCAAAACGATCTGCGCGATCCGAAACAACGGCAGACATGGGCTCGCTTCCGTCCACATCTGAGGGGTGCGCCCGACTTTGACCAACTTGACGCCTTGGTACCGACCATCCAACGCTATATCAGCACGCTGGAGCAGCTCATCGCCGACACCTACGAGAAAATAAAGACGGCGCTCGCCGACGGGTCGTGCCCGAGCCGTCCGCTGATGGCGTGCCGCGCCACCGATAAAGCTCCGGAGATCAAGCTATCCTCCGACCGCTACTTCGACCAAGTCGCGCAGTTCTCGCGCGCGGCCGCGAATGCGGCGGCTTCCTGCCGGCGCGACGCCTATGCCGCGCAGATTGGCCGGCTCCGGGCACTGGTGCGGGCAGCACGAGCGAACGCCGAGGTCCAGCGCCGCGTGCCTGAAGGCCATCCGCAGTATTATCTGAGAAATGTGCGCGCCGACACGATCGACGCGGACGCGGACGCGATGGAGCGACACGCCCAATTCATGGAAGTCAACTTGGAGCGGTGCCTCAATTGCCCGACCGATGCCGCGCCGCCTCCGCCGTCCCCGCCGCAGACAACGGCACCGCCGCCCAGCAACCAGGCGCAGCGCCCGCCGGCGACGCCACCCGGCCCGCCGCGCGGGCCCGCGGTGCCGGGTGTCAGCATCGAGCCCTTCTTCAAGGTCGCGATCCGGTTCAACGACGCGAGCGGCGCCTATTCGAGCAACGGCGGGCAGGCGCCGGGTTCGGGCACCGGCGACAAGCAGCAAGGCAATTTCGGCGGCGGCGTCGAAGGCTATGTGACCCTGACCGAACTGGCTGGGCTCATTGGACTCACGGAAATTACCGGCGGGCGGCAGGGCCCCTTCCTGTTGGGCGCGACACAGGCCGGACTGCGCTTCGGCAGGCACTCGGTCGGGCGATGCTGGCTCGCTGGCCATCGGGCGGCTTCCTTCGGCGTGCACCAATTCTAGTTGCTGCCAGAGCAGTGAAAGCAGGACGAAAGTACC
>SBBV01000454.1 GCA_005240015.1 Candidatus Odyssella thessalonicensis
GCGTTCCACCTTGCAAGACGCCGGCCCCCTCAGTCCGTCGCGCAGGGGCGCGCCGGACAGCTCCCTCTCACGGGCTCTCAAGGGGGAGCGGAAGGAGATCCCGCGCACCGGGTCGCGTTGACAAGGGCCGGGGCGCCCCATAGTTTCCGCCGCCGTCGGGCCGCCTCTTGCGTTGGGCGGCCGTTTTGTTCGGATTTGGCGCTATGAAAGTCGTGAGTTCCCTGAAGACGCTCAAGAAGCGGCACAAGGACAGCCGCGTCGTCCGCCGCCGCGGCCGCGTCTACGTCATCAACAAGACCAATCCCCGCTTCAAGGCGAAGCAAGCCTAGCTGGGACCGCGCGGCTCCAGCCGCGCATCTCGCCGCCGGTACGGTGCGCGCCTGGAGGCGCGCGGTCCCAGGGCGCCCTGTTCCGGCCTTGCCTCCCCACAACCAAGACCGCATTTTGCGGGCATGAGAATGCCCGCACCGGACGAGCGCGTGCTCGCCCGCCGCGCCGAGATCGCGGCGGCGCTGCGCGCGATCGTGCCGGGCGAGGGCGTGATCGACACCGAGGAAGGCCGCCGCCCGTTCGAGTGCGATGGCCTCACCGCCTACCGTCAGCTGCCGATGCTCGTCGTGCTGCCCGAGACCACGGCGCAGGTGAGCGAAATTCTGAAGTACTGCAAGCGCGAGGGCATCAAGGTGGTGCCACGCGGCGCCGGCACGTCGCTCTCCGGCGGCGCGCTGCCGCTCGCCGACGGCGTGCTGCTCGGCGTCGCCAAGTTCAACCGCATCCTCGAGATCGACTACGCCAATCGCTGCGCCGTGGTGCAGCCGGGCGTCACCAACCTCGCCATCACCCAGGCCGTCGAGCACGAGGGCTTCTACTACGCGCCCGATCCCTCCTCGCAGATCGCCTGCACGATCGGCGGCAACGTGGCCGAGAATTCGGGCGGCGTGCATTGCCTGAAATACGGCCTCACCGCCAACAACGTGCTGGGCGTCGAGCTCGTGATGATGGATGGTGCAATCATCCGCCTCGGCGGCAAGCACCTCGATGCGCCCGGCTACGACCTGCTCGGCCTCGTCATCGGCTCCGAGGGCATGCTCGGCGTGGTCACCGAGGTGACGGTGCGGCTCCTGAAGAAGCCTGCCACTGCGCGCGCGGTGCTGCTCGGCTTCCCCTCGAACGAGGCGGCCGGCGACACGGTCGGCGCGATCATCGCCGCCGGCGTCATCCCGGGCGGCATGGAGATGATGGACAAGCCCGCGATCCACGCCGCGGAAGACTTCATCCATGCCGGCTATCCGCGCGACGTCGAGGCGCTCTTGATCGTCGAGCTCGACGGGCCGGCCGTCGAGGTCGACGACCTCGTCGCGCGCGTCGAAGCGATCGCGCGCGGCAAGGGCGCCACGGTGGTGCAGGTGAGCCAGAGCGACGAAGAGCGGCTGCGCTTCTGGGCCGGCCGCAAGGCGGCGTTTCCGGCCGTGGGGCGCATCTCGCCCGACTACTACTGCATGGACGGCACGATCCCGCGCCGGCGCCTCCCCGAAGTGCTGACCAAGACGGCGGCGCTTTCGGCCAAGTACGGCCTCCGCGTCGCCAATGTCTTCCATGCCGGCGACGGAAATCTGCATCCGCTGATCCTCTACGATGCGAACAACCCCGGCGAGCTCGAGCGCGCCGAGGCGTTCGGCGCCGAGATCCTGAAGCTCTGCGTCGAGGTGGGCGGCGTGCTCACCGGCGAGCACGGCGTCGGCGTCGAGAAGCGGGACCTCATGCCGGCAATGTTCGACGAGGTCGATCTGGCGCAGCAGGAGCGGGTGAAATGCGTGTTCGATCCGGACTCGCTCCTGAACCCCGGCAAGGTCTTCCCGACGCTGCACCGCTGCGCCGAGCTGGGGCGCGTTCACGTGCACGGCGGCCAGACGCGCTTTGCCGACCTGCCGCGCTTCTGATGCGCGCCTCCAGCGTCATCCTCAGCGAAGCGAAGGATCCTGCTTCCGTAAAGAAGGCCTGCATCGGCGGTTTGCATCGCTTCGCGCAAGCGTCGCCGCGGCGAGTGGATCCTTGGCTTCGCTCAGGATGACGGAAACGGTGTCGTGACGGATACTCTTTCCCCCACCAGCGCAGAGGACGTGCTCGCCGCGGTACGCGATGCGCTGGCGCAAGAATCGCCGCTCGAAATCGTCGGCGGCGGCACCAAGCGGGGCTGGGGGCGGTCGGTCAAAAGCAACCGCGTTCTCGATCTCTCGCGCCTGAGCGGGGTCACGCTCTACGAGCCCGAGGAGCTCGTGCTCTCGGCCAAGGCCGGGACCAAGCTGGCCGAGATCAAGGCGCTGCTCGCCGAGCACAAGCAAATGCTCGCCTTCGAGCCGCCGGAATTCGCGCCGGTCTATGGCGGCCCCGCGGGGCGGCAGACCCTCGGCGGCATTATCGCCTGCAACCTCGCGGGGCCGCGCCGCATCAAGGCCGGCGCCGCACGCGATCACTTCCTGGGCTTCCGCGCGGTGAGCGGCCGCGGCGAGCCCTACAAGGCCGGCGGGCGCGTGATGAAGAACGTCACTGGCTACGACCTCCCCAAACTGCTGTGCGGCTCGTTCGGCACGCTCGCGGTGATGACCGACATCACGCTGAAGGTGCTGCCGGCGCCGGAAAAGGCGCGCACGGTCCTCATCCTCGGCCTCGACGATGCGCGCGCCTGCGAGGCGATGGCGGCCGCGCTCAATTCGCCGCACGACGTCTCGGGCGCCGCGCACCTCCCGCGCGCCGTCGCCGCGCGGTCGGGTGTCAACTACGTCCACGGCGCCGGCCACGCGGTCACGGCCCTGCGCGTCGAAGGCTTCGGCCCCTCGGTCGAGGCGCGCTGCCAGGCGCTGCGGGCCCTCCTGAAGCGCTTCGGCCCGAGCGAGGAGCTTCACACGATGAACAGCGGCGCGCTCTGGCGCGAAATCCGCGATGTGGCGCCGCTGCTGCCGGATGGGCCCGGCGAAAGCGCCGGCCGTGATCTCTGGCGCCTATCCGTGCCGCCGGCCGAGGGTGCGGTGGCGGTCACGGCGATGCGCAACCGAACCGACACCGACCACTATTTCGATTGGGGCGGCGGCCTCGTCTGGCTTGCGGTTGCCGGCACGGCGGCGGCGGAAGCCACGTCGCTGATCCGTGGCGCCGTCGCGCTGCGCGGCGGCCACGCTACGCTGATCCGTGCCTCGCCAGCGACGCGCGAAATCGTTCCCGCCTTTCATCCCGTCTCGAACGCCGAGGCGGCGATCGCCGAGCGGATGAAGGATGCGTTCGACCCCAAGAGCATCCTCAATCCGGGGAGGATGGATTGAACATCGTGACGAATCGAATCCCGCAAAATCGGTGATGGATGCAAACTCGCTTCACCCTCGCGCAGCTTGCCGATCCCGGCATCAAGGAGGCTGACAAGATCCTGCGCGCCTGCGTGCATTGCGGATTCTGCACGGCGACGTGCCCGACCTATGTGCTGCTTGGCGACGAGCGCGATTCGCCGCGCGGGCGCATCTATCTCATGAAGGACATGCTCGAGAAGAGCCGGCCGGCCGACGCCGACACGGTGAAGCACATCGATCGCTGCCTCTCGTGCCTCGCCTGCATGACGACCTGCCCCTCCGGTGTGCATTACATGCATCTCGTCGATCACGGCCGCGCCTACATCGAGCAGACCTATCGCCGGCCGCTGGCCGACCGGATGACGCGCGCGCTGCTGGCGGCCGTGCTGCCGCGGGCGGGGCGATTCCGCGCGATGCTGATGCTGGCGCGCTTCGGCCGCCTGTTGGCGCCCGTTCTTCCCGCGCGCCTGCGCGCGATGCTGGCCCTGGCGCCACCGCGCGTGCCGGCGCCGTCTTCGCTCGACCGCCCGCAAACGTTTCCCGCGCAAGGCACGCGCATGAAGCGCGTGGCGCTGCTTGCCGGCTGCGCGCAGCGCGTGCTCGAGCCCGAGATCAACGCGGCAACCATCCGCCTGCTGACGCGCCATGGCTGCGAGGTCGTCATCGCCGAGGGCGCCGAGTGCTGCGGCGCGCTGGTCCACCACATGGGTATGGCGGAGCGCTCGCAGGCTGATGCCAGGCGCACGATCGACGCCTGGTGGCGCGCGCACGAAGCGGCGCCGCTCGATGCCGTGGTCATCAACACCTCGGGCTGCGGCACGACAGTCAAGGACTACGGCTTCATCTTCCGCACCGACCCGGCCTATGCGGCCAAGGCAGCTAAGATTTCGTCGCTCACCCGCGACGTGACCGAACTTCTGGCCGAGGCCGGGCTCGAAGCGGCACCGGCGCCGGAAAAGCTTACCGTCGCCTACCACTCCGCCTGCTCCATGCAGCACGGCCAGAAGATCGTGGCGCAGCCCAAGGCGCTGCTGGCACAAGCGGGTTTCGCTGTGCGCGACATTCCCGAGGGCCATCTCTGCTGCGGCTCGGCCGGCACCTACAACATGCTGCAGCCGGCGCTGGCGCGGCAGCTCGCCGCACGCAAGGTGGCGAATATCGAGCGCGTGGTGCCCGACGTGGTCGCCACCGGCAATATCGGCTGCATGGTGCAGATCGGCAGCGGCACACGCATCCCGGTGGTCCACACCGTCCAGCTGCTCGACTGGGCCACCGGCGGGCCCAAACCGCCGCAGCTCGAGGCCGCCTTGGTCTAGCAGGGTCAACCGAACGTGAGGCGGCGTTGATTGCCCGTATCGCGGGCAGGGCCTATGCTTCGATCGTCAGGGGTAGATTCGGTCCGAAAGGTTTCTTTCGATGCTGATCAAACTGAAGCGCGGGTGGGAGAAGCCGGAAAGCGCGGTGACGCCCGAGCATCTGTTCTGGAACCGCCGCCGCCTCATCAAGAGCATCGCCGCCGGCCCCATCATCGCCGGCGCGGCGTCATTCTTGGGCAAGGAGGCTTTCGCCAACACCGATCCGTCGGCAACGCTCTATCCGTTCAAGAAGAACGACAAGTACAAGGCGCCGCGGCCGATCACGTCCGAGATGCTGGCTGCCACCTACAACAATTACTACGAATTCGGCTCGTCGAAGCGGATCTTCGAAGCGGCGAAGGCGCTGCCGCTCAGGCCCTGGGAGATCAAGGTCGCCGGCATGGTCGAGAAGCCGTTCACGATCGGCCTCGACGACCTCATGAAGAAGATGCCGCTCGAGGAGCGCATCTACGCCCATCGCTGCGTCGAGGCGTGGTCGATGGTGGTGCCGTGGAGCGGCTTTGCGATGAAGGCGTTCCTCGAGCTGGCGAAGCCGCTCGCCAGCGCCAAATACGTGGTGATGAAGACCTTCCAGAATCCCAAGGTCGCGGCGGGGCAGCGCGCCTCCTGGTTCCCGTGGCCCTACACGGAAGGGCTCACCATGGCCGAAGCGGCCAACGAGCTCACGCTGCTCGTCACCGGCGTCTACGGCAAGCCGCTGCCGCACTCGATGGGCGCGCCGCTGCGCCTCCACACGCCATGGAAATACGGCTTCAAGTCGGTGAAGGCGATCGTGCTGGTCGAGTTCACCGACAAGCGCCCGACTTCGTTCTGGGAGGAGCTGCAGGGCAACGAGTACGGCTTCTGGGCCAACGTCAATCCCGACATGCCGCATCCGCGCTGGAGCCAGGCGACCGAAACCGTGCTCGGCCAGGACGAGAAGGTGCCGACCGTGATCTGGAACGGCTACGGCGAGTTCGTCGCCCACATGTACAAGGACCTGAAGGGCGAGAAGCTGTTCATGTGACGATTCGGCTGCACCGCAGGCGAATCGTCATCCTGAGCGCAGCGAAGGATCTCCGGCGGACGGGCAGTGCGGCGGAGATCCTTCGCTGCGCTCAGGATGACGA
>SBBV01000367.1 GCA_005240015.1 Candidatus Odyssella thessalonicensis
ATAGGCGAGCTGGCGCGCGATCATGGTCTCGGTCGCCATCCAGGCGAGCTTCCCGGCCACGCGCGGGAACGAGACGATCGGCTTGCCGAACTGCACGCGTTCCTTGGCATAGGCGAGGCCGAGCTCGAGCGCGTTCTGCGCCACGCCCACCGCGCGCGCCGCGGTCTGGATGCGCGCGCTCTCGAACGTCGCCATCAGCTGCTTGAAGCCTTCGCCTTCCGCGCCGCCGAGCAGGTTCTCGCCCTTCACCTCGAAGCCGTCGAAGCCGATCTCGTATTCCTTCATGCCGCGATAGCCGAGCACCTTGATCTCGCCGCCCGACATGCCCCTTGCCGGGAACGGATTTTCGTCGGTGCCGCGCGGCTTCTCGGCCAGGAACATCGAGAGCCCGCGATAGCCGTCCTCGGGCTTGCCGGTGCGCGCGAGCAAGGTCATGAGATCGGCACGCGCCGCATGGGTGATCCAGGTCTTGTTGCCGGTGATCTTGTAGACGTCGCCGGCGCGCTGCGCGCGGGTCTTCAGCGAGGCGAGGTCGGAGCCGACATTGGGTTCGGTGAAGACGGCGGTCGGGAGAATCTCGCCGGAGGCGATCTTAGGCAGCCATTTGTCCTTCTGCTCGGGCGTGCCGCCGAGGCGGATGAGTTCGCCCGCGATCTCGGAGCGCGTGCCGAGCGAGCCCACGGCCAGCGCCGCGCGCGAGAGCTCTTCGGTCACGACGCACATCGCGACCTTGCCGAGCCCAAGCCCGCCGAACTCCTCGGGGATGGTGAGCCCGAACACGCCGAGCTGGCCCACCTCCTCGAGCACGCTCATCGGGATCAACACGTCCTGACGGTGCCAGTCATGCGCGAAGGGCTTCACCTTCTCGGCGCCGAAGCGGCGGAACTGGTCGCGGATCATCGCGAGCGTCTCGTCGCCCAACGCGGGATCGCCGAACTCGCCCTCGAGGATGAGCTCGGCCAGGCGCATGCGCACCGCATTGGTGTTGCCGCGCTCGGTCAGCGCGCGCACCGCCGGCGTATAGAAGGCGTGCGTCTCGACCTCGGCGATGCTCATGTCGGCGGGACGCACGATCTCGACCTGCGAAAGCGCGATGCCGCCCCACATCTGATAGAGGTATTCGCCGAAGCCGGATTGCAGGATCAGCTGCTCGCGCTCGCCGAGTCGGCCCGCCGCTTCCAGCCGCTCGGCCCAGCCGAGCAATTGGCGCAGGCCCTCGACATAGGTGGCGAGCCAGGCAAAGCCGTGCGCCGCGAACTGCTCGCGCTCGAGCGATGCCGCGTCGACGCGTCCGCCGCGCATCACCAGCGCCGCGACACCCTCGCGCGCCGCCTCCTTCAGCCGGTCGGCGGCCGCAAGCGCCTCGCGGCAGAGCGACATGAGGTCAGGCAGCACGAGCCCCGCCGCCGAATCCCGTTCGTTGCGCGCCGCCTGCGCCATCTTGGTCCTCTTCATCCCGCCTGTCGTCTGACCCTAGCAAAGTCAGACCGCCAAGACACCAAGACACCAAGAAAACGGGTGGGTGGACAGGAGACGCAGAGACGCAGACACGCAGATGGTCGGCCTTTGGCCGATCTTCGGGCGAAGCGAAGCTTCGCCACCAGCTCGCGAAGCGAGCGGTCGCGCCGAACGCGCGCAATAGGAGTCCTCTGCGCCTCCTGTTAAACCGCCCTGGTGCCCTGTGGTCTGTCGCCCTCGGCTCCGGTGAAGCGCTCCCCGCCGAGAGCTCGCTCAGGTGCGTGGCGTCGGGCAGGTGCCGGCGAGCTGGGTCGCGAACGGCGCGGTCGGCGGGTGGATGTTGTCCTCGGGCAGGTGGCGCACGAGGTGCACGCGGTTCTCGCGCGCCTCGGGCGCCTTCAGGCGATCGATCGCCTCGACGCGGAAGCCGCCCTTGGTCTGCATGCGCAGCGGCACCCAGCCGACCGAGGCCATCTGCAGCTTGCCCTTGCCGTCGGGCCCGAGCGCCAGCAGCAGGATCGCCGAGGAGAGCCGCGGCAGCCCGATCTGGTTCGAGACAAAATTGCCGAGCGAATACGCGATGACGCTCTCGCGCCCGTCTTTCGTCACGTATTTCTCGAGCGGCTGCATCACGTGCGGGTGCGAGCCGATCACGGCGGTGGCGCCGGCCTCGAGCACGTCTTTCGCGAGCTCGGTCTGCTTGGCCTCGGTCTTGTGCGAGTATTCGCCGCCCCAGTGCGGCGTGAAGAAGACCGCGTGCACGTCGGCGCGCTTGGCGAGCGTGCGGATGTTCTCGAGCACCTCGTCGCGCTGCGCGTAGCAGTTCAGCACCTGGTTGGCGCGGTCGGGAATCTCGTTGGTGCCGTAGGTGCAGGCGAGCCAGGCGATGTTGAAGCTGCCGCCCGCGACCTTGACCGGCGTGATCGCATACCACGGCGCATTCATCGCCTCGCGGTGGCGCGTGCCGGTCCAGGCGAGGCCCGCGGCCTTGATCGCCTCGATGGTCTTGTCGGCGCCGAGCTGGTGGCGGTCGAGCGAATGATTGTTCGCGGTCTGCAGCACGCGGAAGCCGGCGCGCTTCAGATCGGTGATCACCGAGGGGTGATAGTTGAACATCGGATAGCCGCGATAGACGCTCTTGTCGTACCGCGTCGCGGGCGGGCGCACGGCCTTGCCGTTCGAGGCCACGCCTTCGGCCGCCGGGCCCTCGAGATTGGCGAAGGCGAGGTCGGCGGCGCCGATGATGTCGGCCACCGGCGCGAAGGCCGCGTAAAAGCCCTCCTTCTGGTTGGCGGCCCATTTCTGGAACATGTCGTGCAGCAGCACGTCGCCGACCGCGGCCACGCGCACGCGCGTCGTGCCATCGGCGCAGGGCTTCTCGAACACGATCGCCTTGGGCGAGGGGGCGGGAGCTTTCTGTTCGGTCGTCATCCGCTTTTTCTTGGTGGGCTTCGATGCCTTGTTGAGGAACTTGGTCGGTTTCGGCTTGGCCGGGGTCTCGGCAAGGGCCGCGGGCGCCAGCGCGAGGAGGCCGCACATGAGAGCTGCGAGCAGGGTGCAGGCAGGGCGCGCAGGCAAGCTTGGCGATGTCATTATAAGCCTTTGAAAAGACGATTTATTTTTCCGCAGCCGACGACGAGCGCCGGGCTGCGGCGGCGGTCACCTTGCTTTACGACCGGCGGGTGTCCCCCATCGCCTCTTATAGCGCGGCGATCGTAGCGAAATCATCACCTTAAAGACGAGAGTCGGCGAAGCGCGAAGCCCCTCACCCGTGTCCCGCGGACGCCGCCGCGCCCCGCTCTGCCGCGCGCGGCCGCCGCGTGAACCAGCCGCGGATGGCGGCATAGAAGACCGGCGTCAGGAACAGCCCCAGGAAAGTAACGCCGAGCATGCCGGCGAATACGGCGGTGCCGATCGCCTGCCGCATCTCGGCGCCGGCGCCGCTGGCCGTTGCGAGCGGCACCACGCCGAAGATGAACGCGAACGCCGTCATCAGGATCGGCCGGAGGCGGAGGCGGCAAGCCTCGATGAGCGCTTCGGACAGGCTCCGGCCGCGGCCCTCGAGCTGGCGCGCGAACTCGACGATCAGAATCGCGTTCTTGGCGGCAAGTCCTACCAACGTGATGAGCCCGACTTGCGTGAGGATGTTGTTGTCCATCCCGCGCAGAAGCACGCCGCTGAGCGCCGCCAATACCGAGAGCGGCACGATCAGGATGATCGCGAGCGGCAGCAGCCAACTCTCGTACTGCGCGGCAAGCACGAGGAAGACGAACACGACGGAGAGCGCGAAGACGAGCACCGCGGTGTTGCCGGTAGCGCGCTCCTGGAACGCGAGCTCGGTCCATTCGAAGCCGACGCCCGGCGGCAGCACCGCGCGCGCAAGCCGCTCCATCAGGGTGAGGGCCTGGTCCGAGCTCGTGCCCGGCGCCGCGTTGCCCTGGAGCGGCACCGATGTGTACATGTTGTAGCGCTGCACGAGATCGGGGCCGGCCGCGGTCTCGACCGTCACCAGCGTGCCGAGCGGGACCAGGGCACCGCGGCTGCTCCGAACCTTCAGGCGCATGATGTCTTCCGACGCCATGCGGAAGCGCTGATCGGCCTGCGCGCGCACCTGATAGGTGCGGTCGAACAGGTTGAAGTCGTTGACGTAGGAGGAGCCCAAGTTGACCTCGAGCGCCTCGAAGATGTTGGCGATCGGCACGTTCAGCATCTGCGCCTTCCTGCGGTCGATGCGCAGGAAGAGCTGCGGCGAATTCGCGTTGAAGGTGGTGAAGACGCCGGCGAGCCCCGGCGTCTGCCGCGCGCGGCCCATCAGCTCCTGGACCGAGCTCATCAGCGATGCCATGCCGGCGCCGGTGCGGTCCTGCACCTGCAGCTTGAAGCCGCCCTGGTTGCCCATGCCGCGCACCGGCGGCGGCGGCACCGCGATGATGAACGCCTCCTCGATCGCGGAAAGACGCTTTGTCATCTCGGCGACGATCGCGTTGGCGCTCTGGCCTTTCGCCACGCGCTCGTCGAACGGGGTGAAGCCGGCG
>SBBV01000243.1 GCA_005240015.1 Candidatus Odyssella thessalonicensis
CTCACCCCCTGCCCCCTCTCCCCTGTGAGAGGGGGGAGTTAAGCAATGCGCGCGCTTCGCCTGATCAAGGAAGAACAGCTCGAATTCGGCGCGATCGACGATCCGCCGGCGCCCAAGGCGCACGAGGTGCTGGTGCGCGTGCGCGCGGTCTCGCTCAACCACATCGACCTATTCGGGCTGCGCGGCATGGCGTTCGCGAAGCGCACGCTGCCGCTGGTGGTCGGCGTCGAATGCTCGGCCACGGTCGAGAAGCTCGGCGCGGCGGTCTCGGGCTTCCGCGAAGGCGAGACGGTCGTGATCTATCCCGGGCTTTTCTGCGGAGCCTGCAAGGCCTGCAAGGGCGGCCGCGAGAATCTCTGCGAGAGCATCTCCGGCATCATGGGCTTTCACCTGGACGGCATGGCGCGCGAGCGCCTCGTGGTGCCGGCGAACCGGCTCATCCATGTGCCGCCGCAGGTCAACGCGATCGATGCCGCCTGCACCACGGTCACCTTCGGCACCGTGCAGCACATGCTGTTCGACAACGCCAGGCTCGAGCGCGGCGAGACGATCCTGGTCCACGCCGGCGGCAGCGGGATCGGCACGGCGGCCATCCGCATGGCGAAGATCATCGGCGCCACCGTGATCACGACCGTGGGCAGCGCCGACAAGGCGGCCAAGGCCAAGGCGCTCGGCGCCGACCACGTGATCAACTACCGCGAGGAGCGCTTCGAGGGCGCGGTGCGCAGGATCACCGGCAAGAAGGGCGTCGACGTGGTGTTCGAGCATGTGGGGCCCGACACCTGGGCCGGTTCGCTGTTGTCGTTGAAGCGCGGCGGGCGCCTCGTCACCTGCGGCTCGACCAGCGGCATCACCGCCGAGACCAATCTCTATACGATCTTCCAGCAGCAGCTCAGGATCATCGGCTCGTTCGGCTCGACGGTGCAGAACTGCAAGGATTCGCTGACCAAGATGGCGGCGGGGCTGAAGCCGGTGATCGATTCGGTGATCAGGCTCGAGGATTTCCCCCAGGCGATCGAGCGGCTGAGGAGCCGCGACGTGTTCGGCAAGATCGTGGCGCGGCTGGACTAGACTAATTTAGCGCTCACTCCGCGGCCCGGCCGCGCTGCCAGCTCGGCGCGTTGGGCGAATCGAGCTTGGCCGGCGCCGCCGGATCGGCCCCCTGCATCAGGTGATCGTGCTGGGCGACGTAGCCGTATTTGACGTGACGCTGGCCGCGCTCCTCGAACCGCTCGGGAATGGCCTTGACGCCGTGGCCGAGCACCAGCCGGTTCATGAAGGCGAACATGCAGCAGACGACGATCGCGTCGTGGAGCGCGCGCTCGCTCCATCCCGCGCCAAAGACGGCGTCGGCGTCGGCCTGGGTGAGCTTGTAGGGCTCCAGCGCCACCTTGCGCACGTATTTGAGCAGCGGCTTCATCTTGTCCTCGACCGGAGCGGCATCGACGTTGTCGCGCAGCGCATCGTAGAGCGCGGGGTCGTAGCCGAGGATCTTCGCCGCCGCCTGGTGGCCGCCGAAGCAGTACGGGCATTGGGTGAGGTTCGAGGTCCAGGCCGCGATCAGCTCGCGCTGGCCTTCGCTGAGCGGCGAGGGCCCGCGCATGATGGTCTGGTTGCACTGTGCCCAGTGCCGATAGTAATCGGGCCGCTGGGCGAAGATCGTGCGAACGTCGGCGTCATCCGGAAACGATGGGAAGAAGGGCATGGCTGCTCCGCTGTTCGAATGGATCGCGCCGGCAGAGGCTAGCAACGGCGCTCGCGCCGTGACAGGTGAATCTTGACGGTGCAGATCCTGTTCAACCGCGCGCCCGACTTTCCGCCCGGCGAGGCGCACGAGGTTTCGCCGCTGATCCGGCGGCTCGTGGCGCCCAATCCGAGCGCGTTCACGTTCTACGGCACCGGCACCTACATCGTCGGGCGCGGCAAGGTGGCGGTGATCGATCCCGGGCCGATGATCGAAAGCCATCTTCAGGCGATCATCGATGCCCTCGCCGGAGAAAGCGTAAGCCACATCCTCGTCACCCACACGCATGTGGATCACTCGCCGCTCGCACGCCCGCTGCAGCGCGCGACCGGCGCACCGGTGTGGGGCTGCGGCCCGCATGGCAGCGGCAAGCACGAGCAGGGCGTCAAGGTCGAGGAAGGCGGCGACCTCGATTTCGTGCCCGACCGGCAATTGGCGCATGGCGAGGTGGTCGCGGGCACGGGCTGGACGCTCGAGGCCGTGCACACGCCCGGCCACACCTCGAATCATCTCTGCTTTGCGCTGCGCGAGGAGAAGGCGTTGTTCACCGGCGACCACGTGATGGGCTGGTCGACCTCGGTGATCTCGCCGCCCGACGGCGACATGCGCGCCTACATGGTGAGCCTGGACCTGCTGCAGCGGCGCGACGACGCGGTGTACTGGCCGACCCATGGCGGGCCGATCCGTGATCCCAAGCCCTTCGTCGCCGCCTTCATCGCGCATCGGCGCGAGCGCGAGGCGGCGATCCTCGATTGCCTCGGCTCGGGAATCAGCCGCATCCGCGAGATGGTCCCGCGCATCTACGGCAACACGATCGCGCCGCAGCTTTATCCCGCCGCCGCGCGCTCGGTGTTCGCGCATGTGATCGATCTCGCCGAACGCGGAGTCGTGCGTGCCGAGGGCGCGGTCGCCATCGACGCCGCTTACCGCCTCGTCCGCTAGCGTTTGCGCCCGCGCGGCGCGACGCGCGGTCCCAATCCGGCCGCTCTTGATCTGCTATTGCGAGTCATTCTCATTTGCATTAGCGTCGGCGCGTGCCGATTGGAGACTGCGCCGTGTTCGAACTTCCCGAGCCTCCCCCGCCAACCGACCGTTTCGGCGACCTGACCGAGGCGGAGCAGCTGGTCGTGCGCGCGTTCCGCTGCTGGCTCGCCGGCGGTCGGCCGCGCGAGATGCTGTGGCGCTCGCTCGCCTACGAACTTGACGCGGCGCCCGCCGGCGACGCCCTCAGGGGTCTCGAGGCGATGATCCGCGCGCTCACCGCGCATGCCCGC
>SBBV01000346.1 GCA_005240015.1 Candidatus Odyssella thessalonicensis
AGCACGTCGTGATGGCCGCCGCGATCGCCGCGCTGGTCGTCCTGATCGTGCTGCCGCTCGCTTCGCTCGTGGTCGGCAGCGTTACCGCGGACGGCGGGCTCTCGGCCGAGAACTTCCAGCGCATCGCCGAGCGCCTGGTAATAGAGCCGGCGCTCATCAACTCGCTCGTGTTGGGCGCGTGGACCGGGCTTTTCAGCCTGCTGATCGGCCTGCCGCTGGCCTGGGCCGTGACGCGCACCAACACGCCGGGCAAGGGCTTCCTGAAGCTCACCGCCAGCATCGCGTATCTCACGCCGCCGTTTCTGACGGCGATCGCCTATGTCTATCTCTTCGGCCCCAATGCCGGCACGGCCAACATCTTCCTGCGCGAGACGCTGGGCTTGCCGTTCCTCACCTTCAACATCTTCAGCATGCCGGGCCTCGTGCTGGTCACGGTGCTGCACACGTTTCCGTTCGTGTATCTTCTCGCCGCGAGCGCACTCGAATCGGTCGACGCCTCCTACGAGGAGTCGGCGCAGATCCTGGGTGCCGGGCGCTGGCGCACCGCCGTCAAGATCACGGCGCCGCTGGTGGCGCCCGCGGTGCTCTCGGGCACGCTGCTCGCCTTCGTCAACGCGATCGCGCTGTTCGGCTCGCAGGCGATCATCGGCATCCCGGGGCGCATCTACACGCTGCCGACGCGCATCTACGCGCTGTTCGACCATCCGCCGCAATACGGACCTGCCTCGGCGCTGTCGCTGGTGTTCGTCGCGATCACGGTCGTGGCGCTCCTGCTGCAGCGCGCCTATCTCGCCCGCCGCTCCTATGTCACCTTGGCGGGGAAGGGCAGCCGCCCGCAGCGCATCGATCTCGGCCGCGCGCGCTACCTCGTGTTCGGCTTCGGCTTGCTGGTGTTCGCGGTGGCGGTGGTGGCTCCCTACCTCGCGCTGATCGGCACCTCGCTCGTGAAATCGGTCGGTCTGTCGCTCGCCGACAACGCCACGCTCCAGCACTACCGCTTCGTGCTGTTCGAGTACGACGTGACGCGCCGCGCGATCGTGAACAGCCTCATCCTCGCGGCGCTCGCCGCCACGATTGCCGTGCTGATCGGCGGCGTCATCGGCTGGATCGACCTCCGGACGCGCGCCTGGGGCCGCAAGCTCCTCGACTATGTCTCGCTCGTGCCGCTCGGCCTGCCCGGCATCGTGATGGCGGTGGCCCTCATCCAGTTCTGGCTCGCGACCCCGTTCGCGCTCTACGGCACGCTCGGCATCCTGCTGCTCGCCTATGTGGCGCGCTACATTCCGCTCGGCGTGCGCGCGGCCAACAGCTCGCTGCGCCAGGTTGATACCTCGCTCGAGGAAAGCGCGCGCATCCTCGGTGCCTCTTGGGGCACCACGTTGCGCCACATCACGTTCCCGCTGATCCGGCCCGGCCTCGTCGCGGGCTGGGTACTCGTGTTCGTGCCCGCGATCCAGGAGCTCTCGGCCTCGATCCTGTTGTTCAGCTCGAGCTCGATCACGGTCGCGGTCGCGATCTACAATCTCTACGAGACAGGCTATGTCGAGCCGGTCGCGGCGCTGGCGATCGTGAACATGCTGATCATCGGCGCCGCGATCTGGATCGCGCAGCGCTTCGGACGCGGTCCTGCGCCGCGGCCCGCCGACTGAGCGCCATGGCCGCGATCAAGATCGAGAACCTCTCGAAGCGCTTCGACGGCACGGCCGCGGCCGCCGTGCACGATCTTTCGCTCGACATCGCCGGCAACCGCTTCGTGACGCTCCTGGGCCCGAGCGGCTGCGGCAAGACCACGACCTTGCGGCTCATCGCCGGCTATCTCCGGCCCGACGCCGGCACGATCCACGTCGACGGCGCCCTCGTCTCCTCGGCTGACGCCGTCGTGCCGCCCGAGCGCCGCGCGATGGGCATGGTGTTCCAGAACTACGCGGTCTGGCCGCACAAGACGGTGTTCGAGAACGTGGCGTTCGGCCTGCAGATCCGCCGCCTCGGCGCCGGCGAGGTGCGCGCGCGCGTCGGCAAGATGCTCGAGCTCGTCGGCCTCGCCGGCTTCGAGAAGCGCCTGCCGAGCGAGCTCAGCGGCGGGCAGCAGCAGCGCGTGGCGCTGGCGCGCAGCCTCGTCGTCGAGCCGCGCATCCTCTTGCTCGACGAGCCGCTCTCCAACCTCGACGCCAAGCTGCGCGAGCGCATGCGCGCCGAGCTGAAGCAGATCCAGCGCCGCACCGGGATCACCTTCGTCTACGTCACGCACGACCAGGCCGAGGCGCTGGCCCTCTCGGACGAGATCGCCGTCATCGATCAGGGGCGCCTTCAGCAATTCGGCGCACCGCGCGAGATCTACGCGCGGCCCGCCAACCGCACGGTCGCCGATTTCATGGGGCAGGTGAGCTTCGTGCCCGCGCGCGTCGCCGCCGTCGCGCGCGGCAAGGGCCAGGCGATACTTGAGGGCGGCGGCACGCTCGCCCTGGCGCTGCCGCCCGGCATCGCGGCAGGCGATGCGGTCGACATCGCGGTGCGGCCGGAGAATGTGCGCATCACGCCGCGCGGATCGGCGGGGAGCGCGGCACTGACGGGCAAGATCGTCGAGCACACCTACCTCGGCAACGCCAATGCCTATGTCGTGATGACGGTGGGCGGCGCACGCCTCCAGGTTCAGACCCATCCCGCGCAGCTCTTGGCCGTGGGGGAGGTGGTGGCTATGGAACTCGACCCCGATCAATGCACGGTGTTCGGCCGCGCGCCGGGATGAAAGGGAGCGCAGCATGGCGAAAGCGAAAGCGAAGCGCAGAGCCCGAGCGAAACCGCTCAGGCGGCCGCAGCAGAAGCGAGCCACGGCCGTGGTGCGCGCCAAATCCTTTGCACCGCCGCGTGTCGTCGGCCGCGAGCACTGGACGCACAAGCTCGACGGTGGCGAGCGCGTGAAGCTCTTTCTCTGGGAGAAGTATGCCGGCGACCCCATGAAGGCAAAGGGTATCGTGCTGTTCGTGCACGGCTCGTCGATGGCCTCGCAGCCCACCTTCGATCTCACGGCGCCGGGCCGGCCGGATTCGTCGGTGATGGATTGGTTCGCGCGGCGCGGCTTCGACACTTGGTGCGTCGATATGGAGGGCTACGGCCGCTCCGAGAAGAGCCGCGACAACAATGCCGACATTTCGCGCGGCGCCGACGATTGCCGCGCCGCTGCCGAATACATCCGGGGCCGGCGCGGCAGGAGACCGCTGCTGGTCTATGGCATCTCGTCGGGCGCGCTGCGCGCGGCCCTGTTCGCACAGCGCAATCCCGGCATAGTGGGACGCCTGGCGCTCGACGCGATGGTGTGGACGGGCGCGGGCAGCCCGACGCTCGAGCAGCGGAAAAAGCGCCTTGCCGAGTTCCAGGCCGCGAACCGCCGCCCGATCGACAAGGCGTTCGTGCGCAGCATCTTCACGCGCGACCACCCCGGCACCGCGGAGGACAGCGTGGTCGAGGCGTTCGGCGAGGCGATCCTGGCGCTCGATTCCTCGGTGCCCACCGGCACCTATGTCGACATGTGCGCCAATCTGCCGCTGGTCGATCCCGAGAAGATCCCGGTGCCCACGATCGTCATGCGCGGGCAGTGGGACGGCATCGCGAGCTTCGAGGACGTGCTGGCGTTTTTCGAGAAGTTGCCGAATCCCGACAAGCAGTTCGCCGTCATGCCGGGAATCTCACACGCGAGCTTCCAGCAGAAGAATTATCTGCTCGTCTATCACATCCTCCACGCATTCTTCAGCCAGCCGGCGCCGGTCTATCGCGGGTAGCATCGCTCGCGACGCGCGGA
This sequence comes from Candidatus Odyssella thessalonicensis, assembly GCA_005240015.1. Classification (GTDB taxonomy): domain Bacteria; phylum Pseudomonadota; class Alphaproteobacteria; order Bin65; family Bin65; genus SBBV01. Next base: position 3,797 of record SBBV01000346.1, read on the forward strand.
GCGAGCGGCGGTATAGCGCGCTCGGATCGCGAGGCAGGCTCGGCGGCGGGGCGGGCGAGCGGCTGTTCGAGGCCGCGCGCATGCTCGATGGGGCAGAGAGCGAGGCAGCGCCACGGGCCGGGCCAGTTGGCGGGCCCGCCCGCGCGCGCGACTTCGTCGGGGCGAATCAAGGCCACCTGGGTGCAGAAGATCGGCCCGCCCAGGAGTCGCTCGGCGGCGGCATGGCGCAGGCGTCCGCTCTCGATCTCCGGCGCATTCTCGGTCCAGCCGACGACCGCGTGCGTTCCGTCGACGATGGGTATGTGCGGCGCGGGTGTGATGCCGGCGCCTCTGCGCCGACGTCCGCGCGTTGGACGGGGATGGATCGCCTGCACCACTTGCCAGCCTGAAGTGGACCTGCGCGCTTTCCCTGTCGCAACGGCGCGGCGGCGCCTTTGTTCCCCGGCGCGCGCACCATGCCGCGACTTCGCCTTGCGGCCGCGGATTGTTCCTGCGACGGCGGCTTGAGCTCGAAGCCCCGGACGCGGACTCGGTCAGGCGAACAGCAGGATGCTGGTCCCGCCGTCGACGAACAGCACCTGGCCGTTGACATAACTGCTCGCGGCCGAGGCGAGGAAGATCGCGGCGCCGGCCAGCTCCGCCGGCTCCGCCCAGCGTTTCAGCGGCACGCTGCGCTCGATCATGCCCTGCCAACGCGGCGTGCCGGCGATCGCTTGGTTCGTCTCGGTGCGCACCGCGCCCGGCGCTATGCCGTTCACGTTGATGCCACGCTCGCCGAGCTCGACGGCCATCGAGCGCACGAGGCCCGAGAGCCCGGCCTTGGTCGCCGGATAGGCGATGTCGCCGGCCATCGCGAAGCTGTCGGCGAGCGAGGTTATGAAGATGATGCGGCCGCGCCCGCGCGCGAGCATGTGGCGCGCCGCGCAGCGCGCCAGGTGATAGGGCGAGACAAGGTTGGTTTCGACCAGCGCGCGGAAATCCTTGGTGTCGACCGCTTCGAGCGTCTTCCGGTTGCGCGCGCCGGCATTGCAGACGATGCCGTCGAGCCGGCCGAATTGCTTGACCACGCCGTCGAGCGCCGCCTCGCCGGCGGCGAGGTCGTTGACGTCGAACGGCAGCACGAAGCTCCCGGGGATGTTCTTGGCGCGCGTCTCGAGGCGCTCGCGGCTCCGGCTGTTGAGCCCGACGATGGCGCCGACCGATGCCAAGCCCTCGGCGATGGCAAGGCCGATGCCCGACGATGCGCCGGTGACGACGAAGACTTGATCCTTCAGCGAGAAGAGGTCGAACCCGCGCGCCGCCGTGCTCATCTGCAATCCGCGTGTTCGTGTTCAGGCATGCGCATCAGGCGCAGCGCGTTGCGGTAATAGATCTTGCGCCGGTCCTCGTCGGCAAGGTCGAGTGCTTCGATCGCCTTGATCGTCTCGCGGATGAACATCGGCCCGCCTTCGGGATCGAACGGGCAGTCGCTCGCGAACAGCACGCGGTCGGGGCCGAAGAAGTTCAGGCCGCACGCGATGGCGGCCTTCGAGCCGCCCACCGCCGTGTCGCCGTAGAACATGCGGAAATACTCGATCGGCCGTTTCGCCATGCGCTTCAAGAGTGCGGTGTAGTCCTCGTCCGAGGTGCGCGAGCCCAGCTGGTCCCAGAGCGGGCCGACGCGGCCCTCGAAATAGGGGATCATGGCGCCGAGATGATGCGTGACGATCGTCATTTCGGGCAAGCGGTCGAGGAGTCCCGAGAACACGATGCGCGCCATGGCGACGCTGGTTTCGTAGGGCCAGCCCAGCACCTGCCAGATCTCGAACTTCGACTTCTTCTCGACCGGATAGTCGGCGACGTTGGCGCCGCGCGCCGGGTGCATCCAGATCGGCACGCGGTGATGATTGGTGGCGCGCTCGAGGATGGGGAAGAACTCGGGATCGTCGAGCGGCCGCCCGTTCACGTTGGTGAAGATCTGGATGCCGCGCGCGCCCGACGCGATCGCGCGGTCCATCTCCTCGAGCGCGGCCGGCACGTTGTTGAGCGGCAGCGCCGCGGCCCAGGCCGGGAACTTGTCGGGCCGCGCCTTGCAGATCTTGGTGAGCTCGTCGTTGCCGAGCCGCGCCAGGCCCGGCGCGTCGCCGGGGCCCGCGATCGCCTCGATCGGCGGATTGGCCAGCGTCAGCACCTGCTGATAGCCGGGCCACCGCTCCATCATGCGGATGCGCGCCTCGATGTCGTGCAGCAGCGCGATGCTGGTGACGCGCTTCACGATGTCGCCCTTGTCCGGCGCCAACTCGCGCATGCGCGCGATGAACGCCGTGGGCAGCACGTGATTGTAGATGTCGAGCTTGCGCGCGCTCACGGCCTCCTCCTGCTCGCAGCTTGGCAAGACTGCAATCGCGCCGCGGCGGGCGCAACAGGGAATCGCCGCTCAGGCCGGCCCGCGCGGGCGCTCGCGGTTGAGCGCCGCCGCCAGCGTCCGGATGCGCTCGTCGTCGAACAGCGCCTCCACCGCGAGCGGAAGGCGGCGCCGCCAATTGGGATGCTCGTCGGTGGTTCCGGGCACGTTGACCGGATCGGAAAGGCCGAGCGCATCCTCGAGCTGCACGAGCACGATGCGGCCCGGCGTGCGCGCGAGGAAGCGATGGGCCGACTCGATGGGCGCAGAATTGCCCGCGTCATCCGCGGTCAGGCCGGCTTCGCGCAGAAGCGCCGTCAACGCCGCGCGCTCACCCGCGCGGCGCTCACGCTCCGCGTCGGCCTCGGCGTTGGTCTTGAACTGGCCGAGCGCGCGGCGCAAGCCGATGTCGGAGCCGCTCCAATAGCCTGCGAGCGGCGGCAGATCATGCGTGCCGACCGCCACCACCGACTGGCGCGGATAGTCCTGGAGCCGCGCGCGCTGCCCATCGGCGCGGTGCTCGAAATAGAGGAGGCGATAGGAGAGGATGCCGGCGGCCGCGAGCGCCTCGCGCAGCCCCGACGGCACGGTGCCGAGATCCTCTCCGACCACGACGCAGCGCGCGCGCTGGCTCTCGAGTGCCAGGATCGCGACGAGGTCGGCGAAGGGATAATGCACATAGGCTCCCGCGCTCGCCGGCTGGCCCTGCCGAATCCAAAACGTGCGCCAGAACCCGAGGATGTGGTCGATGCGCAGCGCGCCCATGTCGCGCATGTTGTGGCGGATGAGCGCGACGAACGGCCGATAGGCTTTCTCCTGCAGTGCTGTCGGGCTCAGCGGCGAGAGGCCCCAATTCTGGCCCAGGCGATTCCAGGCGTCGGGCGGCGCGCCGATGCTCCAGCCGGGCACGATGACGTCCTGCGCGGCCCAGGCTTCGCCCGCCGCGGCGTCGACGCCGACCGCGAGATCGCCAAGCAGGCCGAGCGTCATGCCCGCCTCGCGCGCCGCCGCCGCGCAGCCGGCGAGCTGCAGGCGCGCGATCCATTGGCAAAAGGCGAAGAACTCGATCCGCGCCGCATGGGCCGCGGCGAACGCGGCCACTTCGCTCGAGGCGGGGTCCGCCAGCGCCTTTGGCCAATTGCGCCAGTCGCGCTGCGGCGGGTCAGCCGCGCCCCGCGCCTCGCGCAACGCCTGGAAGATGCAGAAGCGACTGAGCGGTTCTCCCTCTTCGTCGAGGAATGTCGCGAACGCGCGTGCTCGATCGGTCGCACGCGCGAGATGGCGCGCGCGAAACGAAGCATGGAGCAGATCGAGCGCGCACAGCTTCCAACGCGCGACGGCCGTGTAGTCGACCAGTGGCGCCGCGCGCAGGCGCCGCTGCGTCTCGGCGAACTCGGCCGACGCCGCAAGCGCCTGCGCCTCGGCGCATTCGGCGAAGTCGGGCACGGTCGTCACGTCGATGCAGAGCGCGTTGAGAAAGCTGCGGCTGCTCGGCGAGTAGGGGCTGGCATGTTCAGGCTCGTCGGGCGTCAGCGCATGCAGCGGATTGATGGCGATGACGCCGGCGCCTGCCGCGGCCGCGCGCCGGATGAAGTCGGCGAGCGTGCCGAAATCGCCGATGCCCCAATCGCGCTCGGAGCGCAGCGCATAGAGCTGCACGGCGAAGCCCCAGATGCCCGGTCCTTGTTCGAGGGCGGGCGGCATATAGGCACGCCGCGGCGCCACGATAAGCAGAGTCTCTGCCGCGACGGCGCCCGACGCATCGCGAATGGCGAGCCGATGATATCCAGCCGGAAGCCGATGCGGCAGAACAAGGCGGCGTCGCTCGCGATGCGCATCGCCCGGAGCTTCGGCGTGCTCCAGCTCGCTCGGCCGGAACGAGCCCGCGCTCTGCCGGCCGCTTTCCTCCCTGAGGCTCCATTCGAACAGCGTATCGCGCAGCTCCGCCGGAACGGCGAGGCTCACGCCGTGCGCAGCTTCCTCCGCGTAGCGGAACGTCGCCGGCGCGAGCATCGCGCGCGCGGTCTCGTTATCGCCGGCGCTCGCGTGCAAGGCCTCGACGATCGCGCGGATCGTGTCGGGAGCGACCTCGTGACGCGTGCCGAACTGGTCGTGATAAACGCGCTCGATGCCGGCCGCGCGGCACAGGCGATCGAGCAGGTCGGAGTCACTCACGACACCGGCTCGCGCAGGAACCAAGCCGCGAACCACGGCGGAATTGCAGAGATCAGACGCGTCACGGCTTCCGGCGCCGTGGTGAAGAGAAGCTCGCCGATGGGGGCGATCTCGAGCCGATCCACCGGCCGGGGAATCAAGGAAAGGATCGCTTGCAGCACTGTCCCCCCGTCGAGCGCCCAGCACACTTCTACGACATTGTCCGGGTGCGGGCGCCATTCGCCGCCGCGGACGGCCCCGCCGAGGCGCGGCACGATCCGGCGATGCCGGATCTCCAAGAGCGTGCGATAGAGCGCGAGCCACTCAGCGTGCACGGGCTCCCCGAGCTTCGTCCAGTCGAGTCTCGCGCGCTCGAATGTCTCCAGCGCAAGCGGATCGGGAATCCGTGCGCGGGCGGAGGGGTCCGCGTATCCGGGAAAGCGCGCAAGCTCGCTGAGCCGGCCCTCGCGCACGGCCCGCCCGAGCCCGGGTCCGAAATCGCAGAAGAACGGGAACGGGTGCCGCGCGTTCCACTCCTCGCCCATGAACAAGAGCGGCGGCGCGGGCGCCAGCAGCGTCACCGTCGCTGCGGCGCGCAACGCGGCGGGCGGCACGAGCTGGCCGAGGCGCTCGCTCAGTGCACGATTGCCGACCTGATCGTGGTTCTGGAGGAACGAGACGAACGCCGTCGGCGGCAGATGCGCGCTCGGCTCGCCGCGTCCGCGCCCGCCGCGATACGCCGAGGCCTCGCCTTGATACGCGAAGCCCTCGGCCAGCGCGCGGGCGAGATGGCGCGCCGGCGCGACCGTGTAGTCCGCGTAGTAGCCGCCGGATTCTCCGGTCAGCAGCACATGCAGGCTGTGATGGACGTCCTCGTTCCACTGGGCGGTGTAGTGCTGCGGCCGTCCGTGCTCATCGCGCGCGAGATAACGCGCGGCGTTGTCGCCGTTCTCGAGAACGAGGTGGATGTGGCGATTCGGAAACGCGCCACGCACCGCTTCGGCCATCTCCGCGAGGATGTCGGGCTTGCTCGTATCGCGGATTGCATGCACGGCGTCGAGCCTCAGGCCGTCGATATGGAACTCCTCGAGCCAGTAGAGCGCATTGTGGATGAAGAAGTCGCGCACGGTCCGGCTGGCCGCGCCGTCGAAATTGATGGCGGCACCCCAGGGCGTCTCGCGCGCAGCGAAGAACGCGGGCGCGTAGGCCTGAAGATAGTTTCCCTCGGGCCCGAAGTGATTGTAGACGACGTCGACGAAGACCATGAGCCCGCGCGCATGCGCTTCGTCGACGAGGCGCTTCAAGTCCTCGGGCCGACCGTAGCGGTGCTCGGGCGCGAACAGCAT
>SBBV01000540.1 GCA_005240015.1 Candidatus Odyssella thessalonicensis
CGCGAAAAACGCAGGCGCTTGTCGTTCCGCGCAATCGACAGTTCGATCAATCGTTCTGCAGCAGGTGGATGAGGCTCGACGTGTCCCACCGGCTGCCGCGCGGGCCCGCGCATTGGCTTGACAGCCGCCGGCCAGCCTCTACCGTCCTGATCGGCCGTCGGAGTCGAGAACAAGAACACTTTGAACCCTAACGAGTGGCGGCCCGCGCCCATGCGGCCAGGAGGACGGCCCGTGCGGTCGCGTGTGCGACACGCAACGGATTCTCGAGGGAGGAGACCATGAGATCCGCATTGAAGACGCTTGCCGTCGCGGCAATCGCCGCTGCGGCCCTGTTGCCCGGCGTCGCTCCGGCCCAGCAGACGACGCTCAAGGCAGTGACCGCCTGGGGCAAGAACTTCACCTTCGTCGACATGTACCTGAAGTGGATCGAGCGCGTGAACGCGAAGGCCGCGGGCAAGCTCAAGATCGACTATGTCGGCGGACCGGAAGTCTACCCGTCGTTCGAGCAGCTCGAGCCGCTGAAGCGCGGCGTGTTCGCGACGATGGTGACGTCGACGGCCTATATCGCCGGCGCGTTGCCGGAAACCAACGCGACCTGGTTCGGCTTCGGCGCCACGCCGGCCGAGCTGCGCGCGGCGGGGCTGGTCGCGGCGATCGACAAGGTCACGCGCGAGAAGGCCGGCGTCATGCTGCTCGGCATGCCGCTGCAGATGAAGTTCAACGTCTACACCAAGAAGCCGTTCCAGGGCGCCAGCCTCGCCGGGCTCAAGATGCGCTCGACGCCGATCTACGATCCGGTGCTGAAGGGCCTCGGCGCATCGACGCTCACGGTGCCGCCGACCGAGCTCCTGACCGCGCTCGAATCGGGCATCGTCGACGGGTTCGCCTGGCCCGCCGTGGCCGTGACCGGCCCGGGCTACGCGCGCGCCGTCAAGTACAAGGTCTCGCCCTCGTGGTGGGTCGGCACCGACGTCGCGCTGATGAACGCCAAGGCGTTCGACTCGCTCTCGCCCGATCTCCAGAAGCTCCTCATCGACACGATGATCGAGATCGAGAAGGAGGTGCCGGGCTATTACGGCGCCAAGGAGAAGTCCGAGGACGAGGCGATGGCCAAGATGGGCATCCAGAACATCGCGATGAGCGATGCCGACATGCAGAAGATCAAGAAGCTGCACTGGGAGGGCGGCACCGAGGCGTTCCTGATCAAGGCGTCGCCCAAATACGGGGCGGAACTGAAGAAGATCGTCCAGCAGTTCGCGCCCAAATAGGCCGGCGAGCCCCGTGATCGCGAACGGGTTGAGGCTCGCGGGCAAGATCCTCGACGGGCTGATCACGGCCGGCGGCGTGCTGGCCGCGATCCTCGTCGCGGCGCTCGCGTTCTGCGTCGGCCTCGAAGTGGTGATGCGCTATTTCTTCGAGGCGCCCACGCGCTGGGTCATCGAGTTCAGCGAGTACGCGCTGCTGTGGCTCGCTTTCCTGGCCGGCGCGTGGATCCTGCGCGCGGAGGGCCATGTGCGCGTCGAGATGCTGACCGAGGTGCTCCCGGCGCGCTGGCAGCGGCGGATCCACTTCGTCACCTCGTGGCTCGGCGCCGGGGTCTGCGCGGTATTCTGCTGGGTCAGCACCGGCTACGTGCTGCGCATCCGCGAGAGCGGCGAGATGCTGTTCAAGGCGGTGCCGGTCGAGAAATGGGCGGTCATGGCCGTGATGCCGCCCGGTCTGGCGCTGCTGGCGTTCCAGTTCGCGCGCCGCGCGTTTCGCCGGCCGCCCGCGGCCGGCTTCACGAGCGCCTGAAGGACCCGCCGCAATGGAATGGTGGGCCTATCTCGCCATTATCCTCGCGCTGCTCACGGTCCTGTTTCTCTCCGGCCTGCCGATCGCATTCTCGTTCACGCTGTTCAATTTCATCGCGGTGTATTTCTGGATGGGCGGCAGCGACAGCTTCTCGCTGCTCGCGGTCTCGGCGTTTTCGAGCATCGTCTCGTTCCCGCTCATCGCGGTTCCGCTGTTCATCCTGATGGGCGAACTGCTGTTCCAATCCGGCGTGGTCGCCATCGTGCTCGACTGCGTGGGCAAATGGCTGGTCGGCCTGCGCGGCAATCTGGCGCTCGTGGCCGTGACTGCGGGCACGCTGTTCGGAACCATGAGCGGCTCGGCGATCTCCGGGGTCGCGGTGCTCGGCTCGACCTTGGCGCCCGAGATGCGCAAGCGCGGCTACAGCAAGGAAATGTCGCTGGGGCCGATCCTCGGCAGCGGCTGCCTCGCGATGATCATCCCGCCGAGCGTGCTGGCCGTGCTGCTGGGCTCGCTCGCGCAGATTCCGGTCGGCGATCTCCTGGTCTCCGGCATCCTGCCCGGCATACTGCTGGCGCTCGTCTACGCGATCTACATCCTCTTGCGCATCGGCTTGAACCGGTCGCTGGCACCCGCGGTGGACGAGCGCCGCTACGGCTGGGGCGAGAAGCTGCGCGCGCTGGCGACGATGAGCCCGATCCTCACCATCACGCTGCTGATCTGGGGCGTGCTGCTGCTGGGCGTCGCGACGCCGTCGGAGGCGGCGGCGATCGGCGTGGCGGGGGCCCTCATCGTGATGGCGATCTACCGCAAGCTCCGCTGGGGCGCGATCAGGAAGTCGCTCGTCGACACGGTGAAGATCACGGGCATGATCTTCCTCATCATCATCAGCGCCTCCGCCTTCACCCAGATCCTGGCCTTCACCGGCACCACCGCCAAGCTTGTCGGCTTCGCCTCGCAGTCGGGCTGGTCGCCGATGCTCGTGCTCGTCGCCATGATGCTCACGATGATCGTGCTCGGCTCGTTCCTCGACGAGCTGGCGCTGCTCATGATCTCGATTCCGATCTACATGCCGGTGGCGACCGCGCTGCAGTTCGACCTCGTCTGGTTCGGGCTGCTCATGCTGCTGACGCTCGAGATCGCCACGATCTCGCCGCCCTACGGACTCGCTCTGTTCGTCCTGAAGGGCGTGGTGCCCGACGCCAGCATGGGCGACGTGTGGAAGGCGAGCATCGCCTATATGGGCATGTCGACGCTGGTACTGGCGCTGATCATCGCGATCCCGGAAATCGCGACCTGGCTGCCGCGCGCGCTGCGGTGAGCCCAAACGCGAGAGGAGGCAGCCGATGAAACCCAACCGCATTCTCGACGCCGACGGCCACATCATCGAGCGCGACGTCGAGCTGTTCGACTATCTCGAGCCGCCCTATGCCGGGAAGGACACGCTGCTCGGCTATCCGTTCTTCCCCACGCTCGACGGCTACAACCGCGGCGCCTTGCTGGCGCGGCTCGACCTCTACCAGGCCTACGAGATCACGGCCCCGGTGTGGATCGACGCGCTCGACAAGGCCGGGATCGAATGGACGGTGCTGTATCCGACCGCGGGCCTCGCCTTCACGATGATCCAGGATCCGCACTGGGCCGTGGCGCTGGCGCGCGCCTACAACAACTGGTTCGCCGACAAGTTCCACGGGGCGAGCAAGCGACTGCGCGGCGTGGCGCTGATCCCGCTGCAGGACGTGCCCGCCGCCGTCAAGGAGCTGCGCCGCGCGGTCACCGAGCTGGGCTTCGTCGGTGCCGTGCTGCCGGCGAACAGCGCCGATATCGGCGTCCGCAAGGCGCTCGGCCATCCCGATTTCTGGCCGATCTACGCGGAGGCCGAGCGGCTCGACGTGCCGCTGTCGACGCACGGCGCGCCGTCGATGAACATCGGCCTCAACTCGTTCACGCATTTCGCGATGACGGGCGTGCTCGAGCATCCGATCGCGCAGATGATCCAGATGACGAGCTTTGTGATGGAGGGTGTGTTCGACCGCTTCAAGAAGCTGCGCGTCGGCTTCCTCGAGGCCGGCACCGGCTGGGTCCCCTACATGATGGACCGGCTCGACCGCTATTTCGGCATGAAAAAGAACGGCTTCGTCGAATACTCGCCGATCGCCACGACCCGGCCGAGCGAGATCTTCGCACAGGGCCGGCTCTATTTCAGCTGCGAGGGCGGAGAGCCCTCGCTCAAGAACCTCGTCGAGCGCATCGGCCACAAGACGCTGCTGTTCGCGTCCGACTTCCCGCACGAATCCAACATCGAGCACGCGATGCACGACATGGAGGAGCTGCTCGAGCGCGAGGATCTCTCCGACGAGGCCAAGCAGGCGATCTTCTGCGACAACACGCTGGCGTATTACGGGCGCTGATTCTTCTCCCGCCCCGCTTGCGGGGCGGGCCGGGGTGGGGCCAGTCCGGCCCTGCAACCGGCCGGATTCGCCCCCTCCTGACCTCCCCCGCGCAGCGTCGTGTACGTGCCGGAGAGATGGGTGACAGGTGTTCGGGGACATGGGTGACACTTTTGCGGTCATCCCTTCAATTGCATTTTTGATCTTTTTGC
>SBBV01000269.1 GCA_005240015.1 Candidatus Odyssella thessalonicensis
AGCCAAGCGCGATTCGCTCACGATCGGGATGACGCAGTTCCCGGCGACGCTCAACCCGCTGATCGATTCGATGCTGGCGCGCAGCTACGTGCTGGCCATGGTGCGCCGGCCGCTCATGACCTTCGATGCGAACTGGCAGCTCATCTGCATGCTCTGCACCGAGGTGCCGACCTTCGAGAACGGCCTCGCCAAGAAGGTCGAGCTCGGCGACGGCAATATGGGCGTCGCCGTCACCTTCACGCTGCACAAGGACGCCAAATGGGGCGACGGCACGCCGCTCACGAGCAAGGACATCGCGTTCACGGTCGAGGTGGGCAAGCATCCCAGGAGCGGCGTCGCCAGCACCGAGCTGTTCCAGCGCATCCAGAAGGTCGAGATCAAGGACGACCAGACCTTCACGCTGCACGTCGACCGCATCACGTTCGACTACAATCGCTGGATCCTCGACATCCTGCCCGAGCATCTAGAGCGGAAGGCCTTCGCCGAGCCGGCCGACTACCGCAACCGCACCCTCTTCGACCGTGATCCCACCAACAAGGGCCTCTATTCCGGCCCCTATCGCGTGACGCAGGTGGTGCCCGGCTCGCACATCGCGCTCGAGCCCAACGAGAGCTGGTGGGGCAAGAAGCCCCACTTCAAGCGCGTCGTCGTGCGCGTGATCGAGAACACGGCGGCGCTCGAGGCCAACCTGCTCTCGGGCGCCATCGACTATGTCGCCGGCGAGCTCGGGCTTTCGCTCGAGCAGGTGCTGGCGATGGAGGACCGGCTCAAGGACCGCTTCCGCTTCGTCTACAAGGCCGGGCTCATCTACGAGCACATGGACGTGAACCTCGACCACCCGATCCTCAAAGACAAGCGGGTGCGCCACGCGCTGCTGCTCGCGATCGACCGCGCCAAGCTCTCGGAGCAGCTGTTCAAGGGCAAGCAGCCCGTCGCGCACTCCAACGTCAACCCGCTCGACTGGGTCGCCAATCCCGACACGCCGAAGTACGGCTTCGATCCCGAGCGCGCGAAGAAGCTGCTCGAGGAGGCGGGCTGGACCGAGCTGCGCGGCGGCATCCGCCACAACAAGGCCGGCGAGCGGCTCACCTTCGCGTTCATGACCACGGCCGGCAACCGGACGCGCGAGCTGATCCAGCAGATCATCCAGAGCCAGTGGCGCCAGGTCGGCGTCGACGCGCGCATCCAGAACCAGCCGGCGCGCGTGTTCTTCGGCACGACCGTGACGCAGCGGAAGTTCGACGGCGTGGCGCTGTTCGCGTGGATATCGGCGCCGGAATCGGTGCCGCGCACGACCCTCCACTCGAAGCACATCCCGACGGCAGAGAACAACTGGTCGGGCCAGAACACGACCGGCTTCAAGAACCCGGAGATGGACAAGCTGATCGACCAGATCGAGCGCGAGCTCGACCGCGAGAAGCGGAAGGCGCTCTGGCACCGCCTCCAGGTGCTCTATGCCGAGGAGCTGCCGGCGCTGCCGCTGTTCTTCCGCGCCGACGGCTATGTGCTGCCGCATTGGCTCGAAGGCGTGGTGCCCACCGGGCACCAGTACACGAGCACGCTGTGGATCGAGCAGTGGCACGCCAAGTGACGCGGGCCGTGCCGCGCTAGCAACGCCCATGCGCGCGCAGGCCATCGCGCTGGCGGCGGCGATTCTCGCCGCCGCCGCGCCGGCTCAGGCGCAGACGCGCGACACGCTCACCATCGGCCTTTCGACCTTCCCGACGAGCCTCCAGCCGCTGACCGGCGCCGAGCTCGTGCGCAACTACATCCTCGCGCTGGCGCAGCGCCCGCTGATGGCGCACGACGCCGAATGGAACCTCGTGTGCCTGCTCTGCACCACGGTGCCGACGTTCGAAAACGGCCTCGCGCGCGAGATCGACGTCGGCGACGGTAAGAAGGGCGTGGCGCTCACGGTCACGATCCGCCCCGATGCGAACTGGGGCGACGGCACGCCGGTGACGGCGAAGGACATGATCTTCACCAACACGGTGAAGAAGCATCCCGGCAGCGGCGTGGTCTCCGGCGAGTTCGACCGGCGCATCCTCAAGGTCGAGCAGAAGGACGAGAAGACCTTCACGCTCCACATCGACCGCGTCACCTTCGACTACAACAACCTCGCCGGCTACCGCCTGCTGCCGGCGCATATCGAGGCCAAGGCCTTCGCCACGCCCAACGAATACGCGAAGCGCTCGGCCTACGAGACCAGCCCCACGCTGCCAGGCCTCTGGACCGGGCCGTTCCGCATCGGTGAGTTCGTGACCAGCGCGCACGCCGTGGCGGTGCCCAACGAGGGCTGGCGCGGGATGAACCCGCACTTCAAGCGCATCGTTCTGCGCGTGTTCGAGAACACGGCCGCGCTCGAGGCCAATCTGCTCGCCGGCGGCGTCGACTACATCCCCGGCGAAGGCGGATTGACGCTCGACCAGGTGATCGCGCTCGAGGCGCGTCACCCGCAGCGCTTCCGCTATCTCTACAAGGAGACGACGAGCTACTCGCATCTCGACGTTAACCTCGAGCACCCGGCGCTCCAGGACCGGCGCGTGCGCCAGGCGCTGCTGCTCGCCGCCGACCGCGCGGCGATCGCGCGCCAGGTCTATGGCGGTAAGGTCGCGGTCGCGCACTCGAGCGTGAACCGCCTGCAATGGATGGCCGTCGACGACGTCAAGAAATATCCGTTCGATCCGGCCGCGGCGAAGCGCCTGCTCGATGCGGCGGGCTGGAGCGAGCTCAAGGGCGGCGTGCGCCACAACGCCAAGGGCGAACGCCTCACCTTCACCCTGGCGAGCGTCGCCGGCATCAAGGCCAACGAGCTGGTGATGAGCGTGCTCGCCGGGCAGTGGCGGCAGGTCGGCATCGACGCGCGCATCCGCGGCCAGCCGGCGCGCGTCTTCTTCGGCGACACGCTGCAGCGGCGGAAGTTCGACGGCCTCGCCTTCTTCGGCTGGATCGTCTCGCCCGAGAGCGTGCCGCGCACGATCGTGCACTCGTCGATGATCCCCTCGGCCGCCAATGGCTGGCAGGGCCAGAACTTCACCGGCTATCGCAACCCCGAGATGGATACGCTGATCGACCGCATCGAGCGCGAGCTCGACAAGGGGAAGCGGCAGGCGCTCTGGCGGCGCTATCAGGAGATCTACGCCGAGGATCTCCCGGCCCTGCCGATGTTCTTCGGCGCGATCGGCTTCGTGATGCCGCCCTGGCTCGAGGGCATCCGCCCCACCGGCCACAGCGCCACCACGACGCTGTGGGTCGAGCAGTGGAGGGCGAAGTGATGGCGCCGGCCCTGCTCACGCGCCCGAAGCATGTTGTCGTTCCCGCGACAGCAGGAACCCATGCTTCCGCCGCACGTCCTTCGCGCGAATATCGAGGCGGCGGCGCCGTGGGTCCCCGCTTTCGCTGGGACGACAAGATTTGCGAGGGGCGCCGCGCATGATGCGCTTCATCGTCATCCGCGCGCTCGAATCGCTGGTCGTGCTGGCGCTGATGTCGTTCGTCGTCTACGGGCTCATCGGCCTCATGCCGGGCGATCCCATCGACATCATGCTCGCGGGCGATCCCAACATGACGCCCGAGGACCGCATCCGTCTGCGCGCGCTCTACGGGCTCGACGTGCCGATCTACCAACGCTACTTCACTTGGCTCGGCGCGGCGCTCGGCGGCGATCTCGGCTACTCGCGCACCTTCAGCCGGCCGGTGCTCGAGGTGATGACGCCCTACCTCGGGCGCACGGCGCTTCTGATGTTCACCAGCTTCCTGCTCTCGGTGGCGATCGCGATTCCGCTGGGCCTCCTCGCGGCCGTGCGCCAGCGCCGCCTCGCCGACTACGGCATCAATCTCTTCTGCTTCGCCGGCAAGTCGGTGCCGCCGTTTTGGCTGGCGCTGATGCTGATCCTCGTCTTCGCCGTCGAGCTCAACTGGTTCCCGGCGGGCGGCATCGAGACGGTGGGCGCCAGCGGCTTCGTCGACCGCGTACGCCACCTCGTGATGCCGGTGGCGTGCCTCACGCTTCTGAACCTCGCCACGGTCGCGCGACTCATGCGCGCCGAAGCGATCACGGCGATGCGCCAGGACTACGTGCGCACCGCGCGCGCCAAGGGTTTGAACGAGCGGCGCGTGATCTGGGGCCACGCGATGCGCAATGCGCTCAATCCGGTGGTGACCGTGATCGCGCTCGAGTTCGGCACGCTCTTCTCGGGTGCGCTCATCACCGAGACGGTGTTCGCCTATCCCGGCATGGGCAAGATGATCTACGACGCCATTCTCGGAAACGACTACAACCTCGCGCTCGTCGGCCTGTTGTTCGCGACGCTGCTGGTGCTCGTCGGCAACCTCGCCGCCGACATCGGATATGCGGTCCTCGATCCGAGGATCAGCTATCGATGACCGCCACCCTCGCCAAGGCCGAACGCCCGTCGCAGCGCAGCCGCGCGCTGGCGCGCTTCGTGCGCCACCGCGGCGCCGTCGTGAGCGCGTTCGTCCTCGTCCTCATCATCGTGGCCGCGGTGGCCGCCCCGCTGGTCGAAAGCTGGCTCGGCCACGGACCCAACGAGCCCGACCTCGGCAAGCGGTTCCAGGCGCCCTCCTGGGCCTATCCGCTCGGCACCGACGAAGCGGGGCGCGACGTGCTCCTGCGCCTCATGTATGGCGGGCGGGTCTCGCTTCTGGTCGGGCTCGTGGCGGCGCTGGCGTCGGCCTTGATCGGCACGACCATCGGCATCCTCGCCGGTTACTATCGCGGCCGGCTCGACGCCTTCCTGATGCGGCTCACCGATTTCGTGATTGCGCTGCCGACGCTGGCGCTCCTCATCGTGCTGGCGGCGGTCGACCTCAAGAAGGTCGGCATCCCCGACAGCATCGCCTATTCCGAGGCGGTGAGCCTCTACCGCATCATCTTCATCATCAGCATCGTGAGCTGGACCGGCGTGGCACGCCTCGTGCGCGGCGCCACGCTCTCGATGCGGACGCGCGAATTCGTGCGGGCGGCGGTCGCGCTCGGGGCGCCGGCGCGGCGCATCATCCTGGTGCACATCCTGCCGAACGTGGTCGGCCCGGTGATCGTGGCCACCACGCTCTCGGTCGGCGGCATCATCCTGCTCGAATCGGTCCTGAGTTTCCTCGGCCTCGGCATCCAGCCGCCGATCGCGAGTTGGGGCAACATGCTCTCGAACGCGCAGGAACTGCTGACCCAGGCGCCGCAGCTCGTGATCTACCCCGGCCTTGCGATCATGATCACCGTGATCGCGTTCAACTTCTTGGGCGACGGCCTCCAGGACGCGCTCGATCCGAGGGCGGGGGAGTAGATCGGACCCCGCGAGCCCAGCAGCCTAAACCGGCAAGATTGGAATTCCGTAGGCATTCATGCGTTCGTCGCGCGTTGCCAGCGTGAGGCCTTCGACCAGCGCCTGCGCCACGAGCATCCGGTCAAACGGATCGCGATGATGCAACGGAAGCTCTCCGAATGCGTGAGCGTGATCGGCGAGAACGGGCAACTGTTCGACAGGCTGCTCGTCGAGCACGGCGCGAAAGGTTTTCGGCAGATCGAGTTTGTTCAACGAGGCCTTGAGGTGCATCTCCCAGATCGACACGACGCTGATGAACTTCGCGTTCTCCGCGGAGCGCAGCACGGCGGCCACTGACTTGGTGATCTCGCGCGAACCTTCGAGCCACCAAATCAGCGTGTGCGTATCGAGCAGCAGGCGCATTCAGTCGATCATGCCGAGCGAACGCGCGATATCGTCCGGCAGTTCGTCGAAATCGGGCGCCATCCTGATCTTTCCCTTGAGCGCGCCCGGCTTCCACTCGGCCTTTCCCGCGCCGATGGGCACGATTTTGGCAACAGGTTTGCCGGCCCGGCCAATGATCACTTCCTGGCCGGCCTCCACCTTGGCGATCAGCTTCGAGAGCTGCGCCTTTGCCTCCGAAATCGTCGTAATGACCATGGCGACCTCCAGGCGAGAATCTAGTCTGGTCTGGTCTGGTCTTCAAGGCCTGGGCGGCGGCAAGACCCTTCGGGCGCCAAGCGGCGCCTCCGGATGACGGGAGGAAATCCGCGCCGCTACTTCGCCAGCGCCGTCTCGACCAGCTTCACCCAGTAGCTGGCGCCGATCGGCAGGATCTCGTCGTTGAAGTCGTAGTGCGGGTTGTGGAGGAGGCAGCCGCCCTCGATGGGCTCCGAGGACTTCGCCTGGATGC
>SBBV01000549.1 GCA_005240015.1 Candidatus Odyssella thessalonicensis
GCCAGGCGGCGAGGCTCGGCGGGCACGCCGGCTGGCCACGTGATTTCCAGGTGCAGATCGCCGAGGGGTTGAAGGCGCTTCCCGCCGACCCGACCGGCGCCGCGGTGCGCCTCGCGATCCGCCAATTCCTCAACGTGCGCTCCGAGCTCCGCGCCGCCGGCTGCAAGGAGCGCGCTCCGTTGCCAACAAGGACACCAGGAGAGAAACCGTGAACCTCGAAGATGCAGCCCGGAAGGCCGAAGGCAAGGCAAGCGAAGCCTACCGCGAGACCGAGAGCTACACGAAACGCAACTGGCTCTGGCTCTACCCCGCCGTCGCCGGCGCGGCCGGGCTGATCGGCTACGTCATCGGCCGCCTGCACTGATCGGGTTGCCGCGTGGACATCGGCGAAGTCCTCCGCATCGCCTCGTTCGCCGTCACGATCGTCAGCACGATCGGAACGGTCGTCGTCGGCATCTGGGCCTGGGGCGCCAAGCAGGCGGTGAAGGGCGCCGCGCTCGCGACCGCGGCCGGGAAAGTCGGCCCTTTGGAGAAGCGCGTCGACGATCTGGAGAAAGAGGCAGAGCGCACGCGCGATCGCCTCCGTGGCCTCGAGACGAAGGTCGCGGAGGCACCCACCCTTGCAATGTTCGGCACGATCAACGTCTCGATCGCGAAGATCGAGGGCGACATCAACACGGTGAAAGCGAAGATCGAAGGCCTCGATGCCTTGGTGCAGCGCGTCGAGAACGCCGTGAACATGCACCAAGAGCACCTCCTGAAGCGCATGCGGACGCCCGGCTGATGCCCGACTTCCTCAACGACACGCTCCGCCCGCACCTACGCATCGCGATCCTGAAGTGCCTCGCACGGAAGGAAGTGCAGTCCTACACGCTGAACGACAGCATTCTGCACCAGCTCGTCGATGGCTACGGTCTCACGGTGACGCGCGACCAGGTGCGCACCGAGATTTGCTGGTTGCGCGACCAGGGCATGGTGACAGTGCGCGACCTCGAAGGCTTCCTCGTCGCGGGCCTTACCGATTCCGGCCTCGACATCGCTGAGGGACGCGGCTCGCATCCCGCCATTCAGCGCGCGCGGCCGAAGCGCAGCGTGGCCTGACATGGCCAACAAGAGCACCGTCGAAGCGTTGCCGAGCCCGATCCTCGGCGAGCTCAAGAAGAAGCTCGGCAGCCGCAGCGCCACATACGACGAGATCGTCGCCTGGCTCGAGGAGAAGGGTTACGAGATCTCGCGGAGCGCCGTCGGCCGCTACGGCAAGAGCTTCAAAAAAACGCTCGCGCGGCTCCAGGAAAGCCAGCGCGTCGCGGACGGCGTCATCGCCGAGCTCGGCGACGCGGCGCGCATGGGCAAGACCGGGGAGCTGCTGATCGAGGTCGTGCGCACGCTGGCGTTCGAGAAGGGCATGTCGCTCGACGACGGCGCCGCGGTCGACCCCGAGAGCCTGCATTTCCTCGCGCGCGCGGTGAAGGACCTTGCCAGCGCGCAGAAGATCGGCACCGACCGCGAACTCAAGATCAGGCAGGCCACCGCGAAGCAGGCCGCCGACCGCGCGGTCGAAGTTGCCGGCGAGGAGGCGAAAAAGATCGGCCAGCAGCTCCCGCCCGAAGCGCTGAAGCGCATCCGCGAGGAGATCTACGGCATCGTAGATCGCAAGGCCGCCGCGGCATGATCCCCGCCGCCGTTCCGCTCTATCCGTATCAGCAGCGCTGGTTCCTCGACCGCGCCCGCTTCAAGATTGGCAAGTGGGCGCGGCAGACCGGCAAGACGTTCACCACCACGCTCGAGCTCGTCGACGACGTGCACGAGGGATGGACGGAAGGGCGCCGCTCGCCGTGGGTGATCCTCTCGCGTGGCGAGCGCCAGGCGAAGGAGGCGATGGAGGAAGGCGTCAAGCGCCACGCGCGCGCCTATGGCGTTGGCCTGCAGGAGCTCGAGTACGATTTCGAAGCAGAGAGCGGCGCAAAGTATCGCGCGCTCGAAGTGGAGTTCGAGAACGGCGCCAAGATCACGGCGCTTCCGGCGAATCCCGACACGGCGCGCGGCTTCTCGCGCAATGTCTTCGCCGACGAATTCGCGTTCCATCAGAACAGCCGCGCCATCTGGCGAGCGCTGTTCCCGGTGATCTCGGCCGGCTGGAAGTTCCGCGCGGCTTCGACGCCCAACGGCAAGAGCAACAAGTTCTACGAGCTGATGGAAGCGAAGGACTCGGTCTGGTCGCGCCATGTGGTCGACATCTATCAAGCCGTGCGCGACGGGCTCAATCGAGACGTTGACGAACTCAGGACCGCATTGGCCGATGAGGATGCCTGGGCGCAGGAATACGAGCTGAAGTGGCTCGACGAGGCGAGCGCCTGGCTGCCTTACGATCTCATTTCCGCGTGCGAGCACGAGCTCGCGGGCGATCCCGCGCGGTATCAGGGCAACCCTGTTTTCGTAGGGAACGACATCGGCCGGCGCCAGGACCTCTGGGTCGCGTGGGTGCTCGAAATCATCGCCGACGTGCTCTGGACGCGCGAAGTCAGGATTTTGAAGCGCGCATCGTTCGCGGAGCAGGATCGTGCGATGGACGAGATCTTCGAGTCCTATCGCGTCGCGCGCCTCTGCATGGATCAGACCGGCATGGGCGAGAAGCCTGTCGAGGATGCGCAGCGTCGCTACGGGGCGAGCCGCGTCGAGGGCGTGCTTTTCACGCTGCCGAACAAACTCGTGCTCGCCACGGCCGGCAAGGAGGCGTTCGAGGACAGGAAGATTCGCATCCCAGAAGGCGACGTCCCCATGCGCGCCGACCTTCATTCGCTGCAGAAGATGGCGAGCGAAACCGGCGCGCCGCGCTTCGTCGCCGAGCGCGAGGGCGGCTCCCACGCCGACCGTGCCTGGGCGTGCTTCCTCGCGGTGCACGCCGCCGGCGGCATGACCTGGTCGGCGGGGTACGAGCCGGTGCCGCGATCGCGGCCGATGGACGAAGGGCGGCCGGGCGATGGGCGAATGCGCGATCGGCCGCGCGATGACGAAGACGGCCACGGCGAGCGCCTACGGAGGGTTGGAACATGGTAGCGCTGCTCGGGCCCGATGGCCGGCCCGTCAGGAAAGACGTGCTCACCGAAGAGATCACGGCGCCGACGCTCGCCAGCGTGCGCCAGGTCTTCTCGCCCGATCCCTCGATCGGGCTCACGCCGCAGGCGCTGGCCCAGCTGCTCCGCGCGGCCGAGGAAGGCGACGCCGAGAACTATTTGGCACTCGCCGAGCGCATGGAGGAGAAGGACCTCCACTATCTCTCGGTGCTCGGCACGCGGAAGCGCGCGGTGGCGCAGCTCGACATCGTCGTCGACCCTGCCGACGAAGAGGACGAGAACGACAGCGCCAACGCCGATCTCGTGAGGAAGTGGCTGCAGCGCGACGCGCTCGAGATGGAGATCTTCGACATTCTCGACGCGGTGGGGAAAGGCTTCTCCGTCACCGAGATCGTGTGGGAGACGAGCGAGAAGGACTGGCAGCCCAGGGAGCTCTGCCGCGCCGATCAGCGCTGGTTCGAGATCGACCGCGTCGACGGGCGCACGCTGCGCCTGCGCGAGAGCGCCGGGGCCAAGGACCTGCCGCCCTACAAGTTCATCATCCACAATCACGTCGCGAAATCCGGCCTGCCGATCCGCGGCGGCCTCGCGCGCATCGCCGCGTGGTGCTACCTGTTCAAGAATTACGACATCAAGGATTGGGTGGCGTTCGCCGAGATCTACGGCCAGCCGCTGCGCGTCGGGAAGTATCCGCCCAATGTGAGCGTCAAGGATCGCGAGACCTTGCTGCGCGCCGTCGCCAATATCGGCACCGACGCCGCGGCGATCATCCCCGAAGGCATGATGATCGAGTTCATCAAGGCCGAGCAGAAGGGCAGCTCGGACCTCTACAAGGACCTCGCGCGCTTCCTCGACGAGCAGATCAGCAAGGGCGTGCTCGGCCAGACTGCGACGACCGAGGTGAGCGCCGAGGGCGGCTCGCGCGCGCTCGGCGACGTGCACAACGAGGTGCGCGGCGACATCCGCCGCTCCGACAAGAAGCAGCTCGCGGCGACGCTCAACCGCGATCTCATCCGCCCGTTCGTCGAGCTCAATCGCGGCCCGCAGAAGGCCTATCCGCGCCTGCGCCTGATGGAGCCCGAGAGCTTCGATCCCGAGAAGGTCGTGAAGGTGGCCGGCGAGGCGGCGAAGCTCGGCCTCTCCATCAGCAAGAAGGACGTGCTGAGGAAGACGGGTTTGAAGGAAGCCGATCCCGAGGACCCCGACGACGCGATCGAAGCGCCGGCCGCGCCCGAGCCCTTTGGCGGCGAAGGCGATGGTGAAGGTGAAGGCGAAGGCGAGGAAAACGGCGGCGAGAAGTCTCGCCCGCCGGCGACCGGCAAGCCCAACGGGAAAGCCGCGGCCTCAAGGCGGCGGCGCCGTGCGGTGTGTCCGGTGCACGGCGTCGCGCATGGCGCCGCAGCGCCGGCGCAGCCCGACTCCATCGACGGCCTCGTCGACGCGATGATGGCCGAGTGGCAACCGGCGATGGCGCCGCTGGTGAAGCCCGTCCTCGACCTTGCCGAGGCTTGCGCGAGCTTCGGCGAGTTCAAGCGGCGCCTGCCTGACGTGCTGAAGAGCATGGACACAAAGGCGCTGCAGGACCTCGCTGCACGCGGCGGCTTCGTTGCGCGCCTCGCCGCGAACACCGAGGTTGACATCACGCCGAAGGGCTAGACGCCTGTGGCGGATCGCGTCGAGCTGCGCCCCGTGCCGCCCGAAGCGGCGATCGCGTACTTCCGGAGGAAGGGCCTGAAGCCCTCCTTCGATTGGCGCGACGTGTGGCAGCAGGAGCACGCGCGCGTCTTCACCGTGGCGAAGGGCATGCAGCTCGACGTGCTGCAGGCGATCCGCGACCAGGTCGACCGTGCGATCGCCGACGGCATTACCTTCGACGAGTTCCGCAAGACGCTGACGCCCCAGCTGCAGGAGCAAGGCTGGTGGGGCCGCCAGCCGATGACCGATCCCGAGACCGGCATCGAGCGCGAGGTGCAGCTCGGCTCGCCGCGCCGATTGCAGATCATATTCGACACCAATCTCCGCACCGCCTACTCGGCCGAGAAATGGGACACGGCGCAGCGGCTGAAAGAACGGCGGCCGTATCTCCGCTACGTCGCCGTCATGGACAGCCGCACGCGCGCCGAGCATGCGGCCTGGCACGGCACGATTCTCCCTGTCGACGATCCGTGGTGGGACACGCACTTCCCGCCGAACGGCTGGAACTGCCGCTGCACGATGATGCAGCTCGCCGATCGCGACCTCGAGCGCAACGGCTGGGAGGTCGACGACAAGCCGCCGCCGGTGGAGTACCGCGACTGGGTCAACAAGCGCACCGGCCAGGTCGAGCGCGTCCCCCAAGGCATCGATCCCGGCTTCGGCTACAACCCCGGCGCCGCCGCGCTCGATGCCCGCGACGCAACGCGGGCGCTGTCCGAGCCGAGCGCTGCCGACGTCGAGCGCATCCTCACGGCCGCGCCGCTCTCGGCGCTCAACGCCCAGCTCCGACGCGCCGAGATCGAGACCGCGCACGCTGCCCTGCGCCAGCTCGTCGCGTCCGACGAATTCGCGGCGTTCCTGGCCAAGCCGAGCGTGGGGCTCGGGTTCCCGGTGATGCGCCTCTCGGAGGAAGTGCGCGCCGCGATCGCGGCCGACGATCCGATCGTGGCGCTCTCGCCCTGGACTGCGGCGAAGCAGGCGCGCGAACAACCCGATCTCAAGCCCGCCGATTATCGCCAGCTACCCGAGCTCGGGGCCGCGCCCACGCTCGTCATCAAGGCGGACGATCGGACGGTCGTGATGATCCGCGACGGCGATCGCTGGTATCAGGCGGCCGTGCGCCGCACCGTATCGGGCGCCGCGACTTTCGTGCGCTCGTTCCGCCGGACATCGGCCGCCGACGTCGAGCGCCAGCTCCGCGAACGCGGCGTCGAGGTAATTCTCGATCGACGCTGAAAAGGCGCCTGGTGCTGGCGGTGCGGGCCGGGTTCTTTCACCGGCTGGCCTGCCCTATGGACGGGCAAGGGCGGGGGCCC
>SBBV01000584.1 GCA_005240015.1 Candidatus Odyssella thessalonicensis
ATCCGCCGCCATCCCGATCTACCCTGGCGCAAATCCGCCGCCAGCCTGCCGGCGCTTGCGGCCGCGCAGCAGCGCCTGCTGGCGAACGCCGCGGCGATGCTGAAGTCCGGCGGCCGGCTGGTCTACGCCGTGTGCTCGCTTGAGCCCGAGGAAGGTTCCGCGGTCATTGCGCGCTTCCTCAAGTCGCATTCCAACTGCACGTTGGAGCCGGTCACGTCCGCCGAAATCCCCGGCGCTGCCGAGTTCATCGAGGGCGATGGCACGCTGCGCACGCTGCCCTGCCACTGGGCCGAGCGCGGCGGGCTCGACGGCTTCTACGTCGCGCGGCTGCGGCGCTCTGCGTAGGGCGGATCCGAAACCGGGCCCTGCGGCCGAGCGTCGTGCCGGTGTGGACAACAGCGGCGCTGCTCCCTTTCTCTCACACAGCAAAGCTGTTAGCTATCGCAGCCGAGGGGTCGCATCTGGATGAAGCGCCGGGTCAAGATCGCGCCGTCGATTCTTTCCGCGGATTTCGCGCGGCTTGGCGAGGAAGTGCGGGCGCTCGGCGAGGCCGGCGCCGACTACGTCCACATCGACGTCATGGACGGGCACTTCGTGCCCAACCTCACCATCGGTCCGCTGGTGGTGAAGGCGCTGCGCGGGCATACGAAGCTGCCCTTCGACGTGCATCTCATGATCTCGCCGGTCGATGCCTACGTGCCGGCCTTCGCCGAGGCCGGCGCCGACATCATCACCGTGCACCCGGAGGCGGGCCCGCACGTCCATCGCACGATCCAGCTGATCAAATCGCTCGGCAAGAAAGCGGGGCTCTCGCTCAACCCAGGCACGCCGGTGGAGGCGGTCGACAACCTCATCGGCGATCTCGACCTCATCCTGGTGATGAGCGTCAATCCCGGCTTCGGCGGGCAATCATTCATCCCCTCGCAGCTCGAGAAAATTGCGGCGCTCCGGAAGCGCATCGACGCGAGCAAGCGCGCGATCGAGCTCGAGGTCGATGGCGGCATCAATGCCGAGACGGCGCGGGCTGCCGTCGCCGCCGGCGCCGACGTGCTCGTGGCCGGCACCGCGACCTTCACCGGCGGCGCCGCGAAATACGCCGGCAACATCGCGCGACTGCGCGGCGCCTGAGGGCCCCCGCGATGGCGCGGGAGCGGGCAAACGGCGCGCGGCACGAGAAGCGGTCGCGCGTCCCGCTGGCGCTGTCCTATCCGCTGTTCCGCGTCGGCGCCAAGGCGCGCCAGCTCCTGTTCGTGCCGCCCGACCCGTGGCCCGGCAACACCGCCTCGGGCGAGCGGCTCATGAGCGTGGCCGAGCCGCTCGCCTGGGGCGCCGCGGCCGGCGAGGGCGCGCTCGAGGCGCACCGCTTCTCGTGGCTGCGCGATCTCCGTGCGATCGGCGACGCCGCCGCGCGCCAGCGCTGCCGGAATCTCGTCATGGGTTGGATCGTGCGCCATGGCGAGAGGCCGGAAAAGCCGCTGTGGTCGCCCGACCTGCTCGCCAACCGGCTCGTCAACTGGATCGGCCAGTTCGATTTCTTCGGCAAGACGGCGCCGCAATCCTGGAAGGCGGCGTTCTTCGCGAGCCTGGCGCGCCAGGCGCTGGCGCTGGCGCGCGCCCTGCCGCGCATCGTCGCCACGGCCGAGCGCATCCGCGCGCTCCGGGCGCTGATCGCGTTTGGCACCGCGGTCCCGGGCGCCCAGGTACGCTCGGATCGTGCGCTGCGCCTCCTGTTGCCGATGCTCGAAGCCTGGCCCGAGCACGGCATGATCCCGGAGCGCAATCCCTCCGATCAGCTCGCGGTCCTGCGCGACCTCGTCGACATCCGCGCGCTGCTGATCGCCGCGCACCACGACGTGCCGATCGCGCTCGAGGCCGCGATCACGCTGGCGAGTCGCGCGCTCGCGGCGTTGCGCCACGGCGATGGCGGCTTGGCGCTGTTCCACGGCGGGGCCGAGGAAGACGCAACCTATGTCGACGTCGTGCTGGCGTTGGCTGGCGCCGACGCGGCCGCGCCGTCGCGATTCAGCGGCGCCTGTGAGCGCGCCGCCGGCGGCGAGACGCTGCTGCTGTTCGATGCGACGGCGCCGCCGCCCGAGCGCCACGACCGCGCCGCGCATGCGGGCACGCTCTCGTTCGAGCTGAGCGCCGGGCCCGCGCGGCTCATCGTCAATTGCGGCGCCTACCGCGGGCGCGATCCGGCGTGGCGCGATGCCGGGCGGATGACGGCCGCGCATTCGACGCTCGTCGTCGGGGACCGCAATTCGGCCGAGGTTCTGCCGGGCGGCGGCCTGCGCCAGCGCCCGACCGAGCTCGTGCTCGACCGCGAGGAGGAGGCGGGCGCGGTCTGGATCGCCGGCAGCCACGACGGCTATCTCCGCCGCTTCGGCGTGCTCCACCGCCGCCGGCTCTTCCTTGCCGCCGACGGCACCGACCTGCGCGGCGAAGACCGGCTGGCGCCCGCGGCCGGCAAGCGCATTCCGCGCCGGACCCTGGGCACGCCGTTCGCGATCCGCTTTCATCTCCACCCCGTCGTCGTCGTGGGCGAGTTCGAACGCGATGCGGGCGGCGCCACGGCGGTGCCGTTCGGCAGCAGCGAAAGCGGGCCCTGGCACCTCGTCGCCGACAGCCGGCTCTCGACCACGATCGAGGAGAGCTTCTATTGCGGCCGCGCGGGCCCGCCCCAGAAGACCAAGCAGATCGTGCTCGCCGGCAAGATCGACAATCCCGCCGGCCTCGAAGCGCGCTGGGCGATCAAGCGGATGCGGTGACGCGATAAAGATAATACGGCCACGCGGCGATGCCGTCAGGGCGCGCGTAGTCGGGCGCAGGCAGCGGTTGCAGCTGCTTCGATTCCATCGGCCGGTCGCCGAGCACGATGCCGCCGGCGGCCATGAGGCCGGGCAAGGTCGCGGCGAGGTAGCGCGCGAACTCCATGTCGCGCGCGGGCTTCCGCGTGCCGATGTCGCAATGGGCAAGCGCCGCTTTGGCGCCGAGGCGCGCGGCGAGGGCGGGCAACGTGGTTTGGATCTCGCCGATCACGAGGAGCTCGGCTGGCGGGCTCTCCTCGGGCGGCGCGTGGTGCTCGCGGTCGAAGCAATAGATCGCGCGCTGAGGCAGGAGGCGGCGGAGGTGATCGTAGGTGCGGCCCTTGCCGAGGCCGATCTCGAACACGGGGCCCGGGAGGTTCGCGATGCGGCGCGCGGCCTCGGCGAGATAGGCGCGCTGCGCCAGGAGGCGCGCGGCGAAGCGATCGAGCGCGCTGCCTTCGCCCGGTAGCTTCAAGCGCTCTTGGCGGTGAGCTTGCGGTTGGTGGCGTCGAGCCGGCGCGCCAGCTCGCGCATGATCTCGACCGCCATCTGCGGGAACTCCATGATCAGGCGGAAAAAGAGATCCTTGGCGATCACCATCGCCTCAAGCTTGGACGCCGCCTTCACCGTCGCGGTCCTCGGCACGTCGCAGAGAATCGCGATCTCGCCCACGATGTCGTTGCGCTTGAGCTTGGCGACGGTCAGCGGGCCCTTGGGCGTGTCGACGATGACGTCGGCCTCGCCGCCGATGATGACATAGGCGCTGTCGCCCTGTTCGCCCTGGCGGAACAGAATGTCGCCGTCCTTGAACGCCATGCGCTCGCTCGTGAACGCCAGCAATTTGAGCTTCGACGGCTCGATGTTGGCGAACATCGGGATGTTGCGCAGGAGCTCGACTTCCTCGTTGAGACTCAAAGGCGTTCTCCTCTCGTGATGTATTATGCCCTGGGCTTGCGGTAGAGGAAATACCGCGTCTCGGCGATCCCGGGCGGCGGCGGCAGGGGCTGCCAGCCGGCGATCACGAGGGCTTGGTCGCTGGCCACGAGCCCGCCCGCCGCCACGGCTTCGGCGATGAGCGGCGCGATCTTGAGCGCGGTGGCGCGGTCGCGCGCGTCCTCGCCGCTGCCGAGATCGGAATGAACGAACGCCACGCGCCCGCGGAAGCGCAGCACCGCGCGCGGCAGCGTGTCCATGATGTCGCCGACAAGGAGATGCTCGGCGTCGGGCACGCAGGTCGGGTGCGCGTTCACCTGGCGCTCGAACACGAAGATCTCGCGCGCGCGGAAGCATTCGCGCAGATGATCGAAGGTGCGCCCGTTGCCGAGGCCGAGCTCGAAGATCGGCCCCTCGGGCACGTTGCCCGGCCGGGCCGCGAAGTCGATGCAGGCGCGCTGCGCTTCCAAGCGCCGGATGAAGCTGTCGAGGCGTGACACGTTCGATTTATTCCAATGGGTGCGCGATGGGACTTGTGGCCGCGCCGCCAAGTGAACAGGAGCCGGGGAGGCGGGGAGATTCGTGAAAGCGCGCGAAGCGCGCAACCCTTGCTTCTCCCCGGCTCCCCGGCTCCTGTGAACTTACTTTGCTGCCGCAGTCGAGAAATTCGCGCACTGGCTCTACTCGGCCGCGAGCAGTTCGTTCAGCGCGGTGTCGGGCCGGTCGAGCTGTGCGAAGGTGCCCTGCTCGACGATCCGGCCCGCGCGCATCACCAGCACGAGGTCGAAATACTTGGCGAAGCGCGCGCGCGACAGGCCCCAGATCAGCCCGCGGCCCTTGAACTCCTTGAGCAGATTCTGGACCACCTTGGCCTGCGAGGCGCCGTCGAGCGCATTGCCGGCTTCGGCCAGGAGCAGGAGATCGGGCCGCTTCAGAACGGCGCGCGCGATGCCGAGCTTCTGCCGCTGTGCGGCCGACAGCCGGGCGCCGGCCACGCCCACCTGGAAGTCGAGGCCGAACAGCATCACGTCGTCGCTGAGCGACAGCTCGTCGAGCGTCATGCGCACGAAACGCGCGAGCTTGATCTGGGCCTGCGCCTGGCCGAAGGCCACCTTTCCGAACAGCACGTTGTCGAGCAGCGTCGAGGCCTTGTTGTAGGCGTCGGCGTCGAAGAACTCGACCGCACCCTTGAGCTCCTCCGGCAGCTCGGCGGCGAAGAACCGGCGTCCTTCGAGGACGTGCGCCTTGATCTGGTCGGTGATGACACCCAAGCGATGCCGCGCCGGGATCACCTTGAACAGCAGGCCGAACAGGCGCCGGCGGTCCTCGGGGCGATAGTCCTTGGGCGCCACGTTGGCGGTGCGCGTCAGGATCGCCTGGAACTCAGGCAGCTCGTCGGCGGC
>SBBV01000431.1 GCA_005240015.1 Candidatus Odyssella thessalonicensis
CAGCCAGTCGGCGAAGATCGCGACCAGCACGAAGAAAAGCAGGATCGCGGAGCCGATCATGAAGCCGGTGTGCCAGCGGATGCCGCGCCCCGGCCGTGCCTCCTCCTCGGCGAGCGTCGCGGCGGGCCCGGCCATCTCACGCCACCCGGATGCGCGGATCGAGCAGGCCGTTGATGATGTCGGCGAGGAAGTTCAGCGCCACGAACAGCACGGCGACGATCAGCACGATGGCCTGGATGACGGGAAAGTCCGAGCGCTGGATCGCGTTCCACGCGAGGAGCCCGATGCCGTTCAACGCGAACACGCTCTCGATCACGATCGAGCCGCCGAGCAGAACGCCCAACTGCACCATCGCCACCGCGATCACCGGCAGCACCGCGTTCCGGAGCGCGTGCTTGAACAGCACGACGCGGCGCGGCAGGCCCTTGGCGCGCGCGGTGCGGATGTAGTCGGCGCCGAGCGCCTCGACCATGCCGGCGCGCGTCAAGCGCATCAAAAGCGGCATCACGAACCAGCCGAGTGCCACGGTCGGCAGCACGAAGCTCTGCCAGCTGTCGGTGCCCGAGATCGGCAGGATCTGGAGGTGCACGCCGAACAGCAGGATCAGCAGCAGCGCCGACCAGTAGGACGGCATCGCCTGGCCGAGCACCGCGAGCGTGAGACACGCGCGGTCGAGCCATGAGCCCGGCCGCGTCGCCGCCGCCACGCCGAGCGGCACCGCCAGCAACAAGGCGAAGCTGAGCGAGCACGCGGCCAGCACCGCCGTCACCGGCAGGCGCGCCGTCACCATGTGCACGACCGCCTCGCGCGAGAAGAACGAGTTGCCGAAATCGCCCTGGATCACGCGGCCGGCCCAGTCGAAGTACTGCTCGACCAGGCTGCGGTCGAGGCCGTAGAAGCGGCGGATGCGCTCGACCTCCTCGCGGCTCGCCTCGGTGCCGCCGATCGAGATCGCGAGATCGCCGGTCCAGTGGATCAGCGCGAAGGTCGCGACCGAGACGGCGACGCAGACCAGGAGCGCATCGACGATCTTCCGGACGAGGAAGCGGATCATCGGGGCCTGTCCGTCATCCTGAGGCTGAGCAACGCGAAGCCGAAGGATCTCTCGAATGCAAGCGCAGAGCGCTGCCGCGAAGGCTGTGCCCTGTGCGCGAGAGATCCTTCGCTTCGCTCAGGATGACGCTGCACCTTAGCAGCTACTTCCATCCCGTCATGTACATCAGCGGATAGCCGTCGACCGGCGGCGTGAAGTCGAGATTGCCGCGATAGGCGTAGTTGGTGACGTCGGTCATCAGCGGCACCACGTAGGCCTCGCGCGCGAGCTTCTCGAAGCCGAGGCGGTAGAGGCGCTCGCGCTCGGGCCGGTCGATGATCGAGCCGGCCTGCTTGAACCACGCCACGATCTCGGGATCGCGCGTGAAGTCGCCCTGGTCGCCCTGGAAGAACAGCGGCACCAGCGCCGAGACGTCGTAGATGCCGTTGGAGGGCCACGGCACCACCGAGGCCTGCATGCGCCCGCCGAAGAAGTCCTTGATCCACGCCGAGGTCTCGCGGAAGTCGAGCCGCGCCCTGATGCCGATCTCGCGCAGATCGCCGATGATCGCCTCGGCGATCGGCCCGTTCTCGGTGAACGCCGCGACGGCGAGCTCGAAGCCGTTGGGGTGCTTCGAAGCCTTCATGAGCGCCTTGGCCTTGGCGACGTCATATGGGTACTTGGCCACCTCCTGCACGCAGCCGAGCTGCTTCGGGTGGCAGGGCGCGTGGATCACCTCGCTCAACGGGCCGCGCAGCACCTTGGCGATGGCCTCGCGGTTGATCGCGTGCGCGATCGCCATGCGCACGTTCTTGTCCTGCATCGGATTGGCGCCGCTGCGGCCGGCGGCGTCGAGCGAGAGGAAGCGCACCGCCACCGAGCCGCCGGAGACGACCGTCACGTCCTTGGCGCCCTTCAGCTGCGCCACCTGATCGGCCTGGAGGGTCCAGAGGAAATCGATGCGGCCGCGCGCGAGCTCGGCCACCTGGGTCTGCGGATCGGGGATCGTGATGACCGTGATCTTGTCGAGCCGCGGCTTGCCCCAATCGGCGGCGTAGTAGTTCTCGTTGCGCGTAAGCTCGACGCTGCGGCCCGCCTCGAACGCCGTCACCTTGTAGGGCCCGGTGCCGACGGGCTTGGCGCCGAATTCCCTGCCGAGCTTGGCGTGGGCACCCTTCGGCAGGATGAAGAGAGTCTGGCTCAGCCGGTCGACGGCCGAGGGTGTCGGCACGTTGAGGACGAGGCGCACCGTGTATTGGTCGACCTTCTCTGCCGACTTCAAGAAGCCGTAGTCGGCAGCGGCGAACGAGATCTGCTGGCCCGGCTTCTTGATGTAGTCGACCGTGTAGACGACGTCGTCGGCGTCGAAGTCCTGCCCATCATGGAACTTGACGCCGCGGCGCAGCGTGAATTCGAGCGTCGTCGTGTCGATCCACTTCCACGCAGTGGCGAGGCCGGGCTTGGCCTCGCCGGTCTTGGGATCGCGCACGAGCAGATGCTCGAGCACGTTGCGGATCACGAGCTGCGACGAGCGCTTTGCCGTGCTGTAGGGCTCCATCGTCTCGATCTCGTTGATGAAGCCCCAGTTGAGCGTGTTGGGGCGCGATTGCCCGTGCGCGGGTGCAACGGCCAGCAAAGCCGTGGCTGCCAAAGCCAGTCCCATTCGCTTCGCCATCTCACTCTCCCTCGATGCGGCTCGCCTGCGGCGAGCCGTTTCAGCGCAGCTTGTCGATCACGCCGTAGAGCGCGGTGGGCAGCGTGGCGCCGAAGCGCAGCGCGCGCTCGGGCGACCAGCCCTGCACCGGATCCTGCCACCACGAGGTATCCTTGAACGGCTGTTCAAGCAACACCGAGAGGCAGTTGAAGCGCTCGCCGATCCAGTTCCACGCCATGCTGAGGTCGGCTTCCTTGGGCGGGCCGCCCGGATAGGGATGGCCCATCTCGTAGTCGGGCGAGGCCGCCGCCCAGGCGCGCTCGAACGCGCGGAACAGCTGCCGCAAGCGCTGCGAGCGCGAC
>SBBV01000531.1 GCA_005240015.1 Candidatus Odyssella thessalonicensis
CCTATCAGGAATCACTCGCGCGCCACGACATCATGGCCGGCCAGGTGCTCGTGACGCTGAGCGACACCGAGGAGCGCCGGCGCCATCTCAACGCGCGCGCGACGCTGCTGACGCTGCTCGACGTCGGCGCCGTGCCGGTGATCAACGAGAACGACACGGTCGCCACGGAGGAGATCCGCTTCGGCGACAACGACCGGCTCGGCGCGCGCGTGGCGCAGATGGTGAGCGCCGACACGCTCGTGCTGTTCTCCGACATCGACGGGCTCTACACCGCCAATCCCAAGCAGGATGCCGGCGCCGAGCATTTGGCCGAGATCCGCGAGATCACGCCCGCGATCGTGGCGATGGCCGGCGCCCCGGTGAGCGCCGACAGCCGCGGCGGCATGATCACGAAGCTCGAAGCGGCCAAGATCGCGTTCGGTGCCGGCTGCCGCATGGCGATCGCCGACGGCCGTATCCTCCATCCGCTCAGGGCGCTGCGGCAGGGCGCCCGCTGCACCTGGTTCCTGCCGCCGGCCGAGCCGCGCACGGCGAGAAAGCGCTGGATCGCCTCGGCGATCCTCTCGGGCGGCGCCGTGACCGTCGACGACGGCGCCGCCAAGGCGCTGCGCCAAGGCCGCAGCCTGCTCCCCGCCGGCATCGTCGCGATCGAGGGCCGCTTCAAGCGCGGCGACGCGATTATGGTGCGCGACAAGGACGGCCGCGAGATCGCGCGCGGCCTTTCGGCCTACTCCGCCGAGGATGCGGCGCTGATCAAGGGCCGGAAGAGCGCCGACATCGAGGCGATTCTGGGATATCGCGGCCGCGACGAGCTCATCCACCGCGACGATCTCGTGCTCATCGAGCGCGGAACGTGACGCCAGCCGCGCGCATCGTCGCATCCGCCTAGTTCATGCGACGTAGATATCGGCCGCATTGATGCCAAGATGTTCAATAAGCTGCAATTCGCGGGTCGGCACAGCGCGACGTGGGCCGGCCGAGACGCGGCAGATTTTCATCGGCTTTAGGAACCAAGAAATATTTGCCGCGTAGCTTGAGGCGCCTTGCGCCTCTCGGGCTTCAAAGCGAGGGACCAGCCCAGGGCCGGCCGAATGCCGAGCGACGGGGGCGGCCGCATAATTCGCAAAGCCTTCACCGCCAACTCGAAACGATAGGGATGACTGCATTGCGAGCCATCATCACGGGCCTTTTTCTGTCCGCGCTCGGCGCAACCTCCGTTCCCGCGCAAGGGGTTACCCAGGACGGCATCGCCTTCGACGACGCGAAGCACCGCGGCTGGTATGTCCGCTTCTGGACCGGCAGCTGCAAGGAGCTGCGCGTCACGTGCCTCTCCGGCGCTCCCTACTGGGCCGAAATCATGCAGCGGCTGCTCGTCCAGGTTCCCCCGGAGCGTCAGGAGCGGCTGCGCACGCGCCTGATCCTGCTCGGCCAGCGCATCGGCTACGAATGGGCCAAGGAAAACAGCATCCGCCGCATCAACAACGAGCACATCAAGTCGTGGTCGGCGGACTTGAAGCAGAACGTCTCCAATCTCGAGCCGGCGGTGGCGCGCATCGAGCAGCATGCGCGCCAGCTCTTGGGCGGCAGCGGCGATCCGCGGCCCAGCCACGCCTGGCGGCGCTAATCGCGAGCCGGCACGGACCGACACGGACGAACGGGACCTCCACCGACCGCCATCGACGGGAACGTCCTTGGCCGTCCGTGCAAGCCTGTGTTCCTCCGCGTGATTCCAGGGGTGAAAACCGCCCGCGGCTGCGCTAATTTCCGGCCCATGACCGCGCTGCGCGCCACCACGCCGCAAGAGCTCGCCGAGACCATGAGAGGGCTCGGCGCGCGCGCGCGTGCGGCCGCCCAGGTGCTGAAGCAGGCCTCGAGCGAGCGCAAGAACGCGGCGCTCCGCGCCGCCGCCCAGGCCCTGCGCGACGAGACCAAGGCGATCCTCGCCGCCAATGCGCGCGACGTCGAAGCCGTGCGCGCGCGCGGCGCCACCGAGGCCTTCGTCGACCGCCTCGCGCTCAACGCGGCTCGCATCGCCGGCACGGCCAGAGGCCTCGACGACGTCGCCGCGTTTCCCGATCCGGTCGGCCACGTCATGGCCGAATGGACCCGGCCCAACGGGCTCGTGATCCAGCGCGTGCGCGTGCCGCTCGGCGTGATCGGCGTGATCTACGAATCGCGCCCCAACGTCACCGCCGATGCCGGCGGCCTGTGCTTGAAGGCCGGCAACGCCGCGATCCTGCGCGGCGGCTCGGAGAGCTTCCACACCGCGCGCGCGATCGGCGCCTGCCTTACCAAGGGCCTGCGCGAGGCCGATCTGCCCGAGGACGCGATCCAGCTCGTGCCCACGACCGACCGCGAGGCGGTGGGGCACATGCTGAAGATGATCGACTTCATCGACATCATCGTCCCGCGCGGCGGCAAATCGCTGATCGCGCGCGTGCAGCAGGAGAGCCGCATCCCGGTGATCGCGCACCTCGACGGCAATTGCCATGTCTATGTCGACGGCAAGGCCGATCTCGCGATGGCGCGCAAGGTGGTGATGAACGCGAAGATGCGCCGGGTTTCGGTCTGCGGCGCGGCAGAGACGCTGCTCGTCGACCGCGCCGCCGCGCCGACGCATCTGACTCCGGTCGTCAAGGATCTGCTCGACGCGGGCTGCGAAGTGCGCGGCGACGAGGCGACGCGCGCGGTCGATGCGCGCGTCAAGCCCGCGAGCGAGGACGACTACTACACGGAGTTCCTTGAGCCGATCATTGCCGCCAAGATCGTCGACGGCGTCGGCGCCGCCATCGCGCATGTCGAGAAATACGGCTCGCACCACACCGACGCGATCGTGACCGAGGACAAGGCGGCCGCCGAGCGCTTCTTGAACGAAGTCGACAGCGCGATCGTGCTCGTCAACGCGTCGACCCAGTTCGCCGACGGCGCCGAGTTCGGCATGGGTGCCGAGATCGGCATTTCCACGGGCCGCCTGCACGCGCGCGGGCCCGTCGGCGCCGAGCAGCTCACCTCGATGAAATACGTCGTGCGCGGCACGGGCCAGGTCCGGCCGTGAAAGCGCGGCGCTGACGGGATAAGTGGCGCCGCACCGGCAATCACCGTCTCCCTCCGCGACCCGCTGGCACCCCGGCCCGCCCTCGCACTTCGGCCGCGGCGCCGTCGGGTTGCTCGGCGGCTCGTTCAACCCCGCGCATGAGGGCCACATCCACATCGCGCGCACGGCGATGGAGCGGCTCGGCCTCGACGAGGTGTGGTGGCTGGTCTCGCCCGGCAATCCGCTGAAGGCCGAGCGCGGCATGGCGCCGCTCCAAGAGCGCTTCGCCTCCGCGGCGGCGCTTGCGCACAACGGCGCGATGCGGGTGACCGACATCGAGCGCGAGCTCGGCACGCGCTACACGGCCGAATCGATCCGGCGACTGCGCGCGCGCTACCCGCGCCGCGCCTTCGTCTGGCTCATGGGCGCCGACAACCTCGCCCAGATCCCGGCCTGGAAGGATTGGTCATTGATTTTTCACATGGTTCCCGTTGCCGTCTTTGCCCGCCCCCACTATCTTGAAAGAGCGCTGTCAGGTGCTGCATCCGCGCGGTTCCGGGACGGCCGTCTGCCCGAGCGGGCAGCGCGGACTCTGGCCCGGCACCGGCCGCCGGCATGGATCTTCATCCATTCCCGGCTCGTCGCAGCGTCCGCCAGTGCGATCCGCGCCCGCCGGCGACCGTAGCGCCCGCGGGGTCAGGCCAACCGGGTGGGGCAGTGCCGCGAGGTGAGCGGGGCGCCCCGAGAGGAGAGTAACGCCATACCCAAAGTGAAAAGCGGACTGCCGTCGGCCCAAGAGCAAGTGCGGCTGATCACGGCGTCGCTCGACGATGACAAGGCAGAGGATGTGGTCGTCGTCGATCTCGTGGGCAAAGCAAGCTTTGCCGATTTCATGGTCATCGCCACCGGACGTTCGGACCGGCAAGTGGGCGCGATGGCCGACCATCTGATCCGAAAGCTCAAAGCGGAAGGGATAGGGCAGGTGCCGGCCGAGGGGATGGGCCAGCGCGACTGGGTGCTGCTCGATTCCGGCGACGTGGTCGTGCACCTGTTCCGGCCCGAGGTGCGGAGCTTCTACAATCTCGAGAAGCTCTGGTCCGACGAGCCGGCCCAGGCCCGCGCCGAGCGCATCGCGTAGAGCGGCTGCGGCGCGTTCAGCGCCGGAACAGCCGGGCGTAAAGAGCGCGCGACGCCACCACGACTTCGGCAATTGCCGCCAGCGGCAGCGCGCGCAACGTCGAGACGGGAAAGGGGAGTGCATCCCACGGCTCCCCGAGCGCGCGCCGCGCGAGGATCACGCCCAGCGCCGTTGCCAGGGCGAGGCCGCGTCCGTTGTAGCCAAGCGCCGCGATCAGGCCGGGCGCCGGCTCGTGGAGATGGGGCAGCATGTCGAAGGTGAGCGCCCCTTTCCCATACCAGTGGAATTCGAAGCGGGGGTTTTCGATCTGCGGAAACATGCGGCGCACCGAGGCCGCAAGCGCGCGAAAGCTCATCGCATCCGGCCGGGTCGGGGGCGTGAAGCCGCCCGGCCCGCCCATGACCAGCCGTCCGCTCGCATCGAGCCGGAAGTAGCGCAATAGCACGCGCGTGTCGGCGCAGGCCTGACCTTCGGGCAAGATGCTGCGGCGGACCGCCTCGGAAAGCGGCGCGGTGGCGATTTGCACGCTGTGCGCGCGCATCACCGCCCCGCGCAAACGCGGCCACAACCGGCCGGTGTAGGCATTTGTGCAGACCAGCACCCAGTCCGCGCTGACCCGCCCCTGCTGCGTCTCGATCAGCCATCGTCCGTCGCCGCGGGCGATGCGGACGAC
The DNA here is from genome assembly GCA_005240015.1 of Candidatus Odyssella thessalonicensis. Taxonomy (GTDB): domain Bacteria; phylum Pseudomonadota; class Alphaproteobacteria; order Bin65; family Bin65; genus SBBV01. The sequence goes on from SBBV01000531.1 coordinate 4,846, forward strand.
TTCGCTGCGGCCGTGGAGCCTCGCTCCGGCACGCGCCGCCGCGGCGGCGAGCCCGCGCGCATAGGAGAGCGGCTGGATGGTGCCGCCGCGTCGATCGAGCCAGCCGCCGGCGTATTCGCGCGTGCCGAGCAGTCCCGCCAAACGCTCGCGGTCGAGCCATTCGACGGGCGCGCCGCGCTTCTGCCATTGCTCCATGCGTCGGCGCAGCGTTGGGAGCGCGCTCGGCCTCGGCGTGGCCTGGATCCACCCGCAGCGCTGCGCCTCGCACGCGATGCCGTGCTTCTCGACCAGATCGAAGAGGAAGCCGGGCCCAGCGTCGCCGAGGGCCACCATGCGCCCGCCCATCCTGCGCCCGAACGCACCGATCAGCGCGTCGGGATCGAGATGATAGCCTGCGATCACCTGCCCGCCGGCACGGCCCGATGTGCCCCAGCCCACGTCCCTGGCCTCGAGCACGCGCACGGTTGCGCCGCGCTCGGCCAGCGCCAGCGCCGCCGAAACGCCGGTGATCCCGCCGCCGATGATGGCGGCATCGGCCATGGCATGCTCCTCGAGCGGCAGCGCGTTTATGGGCGCGGTCGCGGTTTCCTCCCACAATGACCAGGGGAACGGACCGCCTTGCTTCATCGAATGCAACCGCGCACGCCGCGCCTCGATGTGCGATAAACGCCCGATTCAGGCGCGTTATCCGCATGGCCATCACTATCATCGCCGTTGGCCGGCTCAAATCCGGCCCGCTCAAGGAGCTGGCCGACGAATATCGCCGCCGCCTGCCACTGCCGCTCGAGATCCGCGAGGTCGAGGAGCGGCGGCCATTTGCAGGCGCCGAGCGCAAGCAGCGCGAGGGCGGGCTGATCCTCGCCGCGCTGCCGAAGGGCGCGCTCGTCGTCGCGCTCGACGAGCGCGGCAAGGCCTATGACAGCGCCGATTTCGCCAGGCAGCTGGCGGCCTGGCGCCGGCAGAGCGGCGACAATCTCGCCTTCGTGATCGGCGGCGCCGACGGGCTCGCGCCGGCGGTGCTCGAAAAATCCGCACAGCGCCTCGCCTTCGGCGCGATGACTTGGCCGCATCTCCTGGCGCGCGTGATGCTGCTCGAGCAGCTCTACCGCGCTCACACGATCTTGACCGGCCACCCTTACCACCGCGCCTGAGGCGTAGGCCCACAACACACATCCGCCACAGTTGCTGGCAAAGGTTAAAAGCGGTGCGGCGCAGACATGCTGTATTGCGTGCGCTGCTTGGCCTATATAGCGGCGGAAATTCGTGAATCTCGGGCTTCGGCGTTAACCAAAATGAGCCAGAACCGGCCGCACACGCAGCACCCCGCCGCATCGCGGACTCCCGCCTTGCGGCCGGTTGTGCTGTGCGTGCTCGACGGATGGGGCCACCGCGTCGAATGCGAGGACAACGCGATTTGCCAGGCCCATCCCAAGACCTGGCAGCGCCTCCTCGCGACGTGCCCGAACGCTCTCCTCGACGCCTCTGAGCTGCATGTGGGGTTGCCCGAGGGGCAGATGGGCAATTCCGAAGTCGGGCACATGAATATCGGCGCCGGCCGTGTCGTGATGCAGGAGCTGCCGCGCATCGACAAGGCCGTGCGCGAAGGCGCCATTCCCGCGTTGCCGGCGTTCAAGAGGTTCGTCGCCCGGCTGAAGGCGAAAGGCGGCACCGCGCATGTGATGGGCCTGCTCTCGCCCGGCGGCGTCCATTCGCATCAGGCGCATTTCGCCGCCATCGCGCGCGATCTCGCCGCCACCGGCGCGAAGGTGGCCGTCCACGGATTCCTCGACGGCCGCGACACGCCGCCCCGGAGCGCCCTCGAATTCATCGCGCAATTCGAGAAGGACATTGCGGGTGCCGCCAACATCCGCATCGCCACCATCGGCGGACGCTACTACGGCATGGACCGCGATAAGCGCTGGCAACGTATCGCGCTCGCCTACGACGCGCTCGTCGACGGAAAGGGCGAGGCTGCGCCTTCGGCGCGGGTCGCGGTCGAACAGGGCTATGCGCGCGGCGAGAACGACGAGTTCGTGAAGCCCACGGTGATCGGCGACTACGCCGGCATGAAGGACGGCGACGGCGTCGTCATGATCAATTTCCGCGCCGACCGCGCGCGGCAGATCCTGACCGTGCTGCTCGATCCTTCGTTCGACGGCTTTGCGCGGAAGCGCGTCGTGAAATTCGCGGCGGCACTCGGCATGACCGAATACTCCGCGGCGCACAACAAGCTGTTGGCGACGCTGTTCCCGGCGCAGGGGCTCGCCAACACATTGGGCGAGTTGGTCTCCCGCCAAGGCTGGAAGCAGCTCCGCATCGCCGAGACCGAGAAATACGCGCACGTCACGTTTTTCTTCAACGGCGGCGAGGAGCGGCAATTCCCCGGCGAGGAGCGCATCCTCGTTCCCTCGCCCAAGGTCGCGACCTACGATCTCAAGCCCGAGATGTCGGCGCCCGAGGTGACCGACAAGCTCGTGGCCGCGATCGAGAGCGGCAAGTTCGACTTCATCGTCGTCAACTTCGCCAACACCGACATGGTCGGGCACACCGGCGACCTTGCCGCGGCGGTAGAGGCCGTGCGCGCGGTCGACGAGGCGGTCGGCCGCGTCGAGGCCGCGGTGCGCGACCAGGGCGGCGCCCTGCTCATCACCGCCGACCACGGCAACGCCGAGACGATGAAGGACCAGCTGACCGGCCAGACGCACACCGCGCACACGATGAACCTCGTGCCGGTCGTGCTGTGCGGCGCCGAGCGCGCCTGGCGCGGCGTGAGCTTGCGCAACGGCAGGCTCGCCGACGTGGCGCCGACGCTCCTGGAGCTGCTCGGCCTCGCCCAGCCCAAGGAGATGACGGGCCGCTCGCTGATCGAACCCCGGGAAAAGGCCCAGCGGGCCGCGGAGCGCCGCGTTGCGGTTTAGGCTCGCCACCGCGCTCGTTGTGTTGCCGCTCTGCGCGGCACCCGACGCGCGCGCGCAGGCCGAGGTGACGACGACGTTGCTGCCCGGCCGCGGCCCGCTGATGTTCGTCGGCCGGGTGAAATGGCCCGAGGCCGACCGCTACTACGTGTTGGGGAGGCGCGACGCGCGCCTCACGGCACGGCTGCGGCGCAGCCATTCGCGGCTGGTGCTCGTGCTGGTCGCCGGGAACACGGATCCGCGCGAGGCGCAGAAAGACTGGACGTACACCGACACGCTGGAGACGAGCTTCCCCGCGGACGGGCGCTATACCGTGGCCGTGCTCTTCGACCCGCGCGAGAGCTTCCACGAGCCGCCACAGCCGGCTGCCTACCGGCTCGAGCTGACGATGGAATGAGCGCGATGATCGAGGCACGGCTTCAGGCGAAAGGCGGAACGCGGACGGTCTGGCTGATCGCCGCCGCGCTGTTCGCGGGCGTGTCGCTCGCACCCGCCTCTGCGCTGGCAGAGACCAAGCCCGCCGCCGAGAAGCCCGATCCCAGGACGCTCAAGGAGGTCGAGGCGCGCATCAAGCGCGAGCGCGAAGCGGCCGCCGCGCTGGCCAAGCGCACTGCCGCCATCCGCGAGGAGATCCGCGCGTTGCGCGAGAAGCTGGTGAGGAGCGCCGCCGCCACCCAGTCGCGCGAATCGGCGCTGACGCGGCAGGAGAGCGAGCTGCGCCAGCTGGAAGCGCGCGAGAAGGCGGCGGCTGCCGACTTCCAGAAGCGCCAGCAGCAGCTGTCCGAGATCGTGGCGGCCCTCCAGCGGCTCTCGCTGCGCCCGCCGGTGACGCTGGCGAGCCGCTCCGACGACGCCAACGACGCCGTGCGCACGGCGCTGGTGTTGCGCGCCCTGGTGCCCGAACTGGAGCGCCGCGCCGAGCGCCTGAAGCAGGAGATCGCCGCCTACACGCGCCTCAAGGAGGCGATCCGCACACGGCGCGGCAGCGTCGCCGACGCCGGCAGCGCCTTGGGGCGGGAGCGCCAGGCCCTCTTGGCGCTGCTCGAGCAGAAGCAGGCCCTGCTGCGCGAAACCGAGGAGGAGCAGTCAGCGAGCCAGGCGCGGCTCGCTGCGCTCACCGAGGAAGCACAGAACCTCCGCGATCTCCTCGCC
>SBBV01000439.1 GCA_005240015.1 Candidatus Odyssella thessalonicensis
CTCACCCCCTGCCCCCTCTCCCCCGGGAGAGGGGAACAAGGTCCGCCGTCGTCACGCGCGATCGGCGCTGTCCTCTTTTGCGCCGGCGGCGATCTCCGCGAGCGGGAGATCGACCTCGTAGCTCAATCCCTGGGCCGCGTATTCGATGTGGCCGGCGCCGAGCGTGGCTTTGAGCAGCGCGGTTCCGAAGCCGCTGCGCGCGGGCGGCGCCACGGAGGGACCGCCGCGCTCCTGCCAGCGGAATCTGAGCTCGCCCCTGTGCGCGTCGCCGCCCATGGCCCAGGCCACCGAAACCGTGCCGCCCGGCACCGACAGCGCGCCGTACTTCGCGGCGTTGGTCGCGAGCTCGTGCAGGGCCAGTGCGAAGTTCTGCGCCGCCTGCGGCGACAGCATCAGCTCGGCGCCCTCGATCTTCACGCGGCCGACGAACGGCTCGAGCTCCGCGGCGACGACCTCGTTCAGGCTCGTCCCCTTCCAGGCGGAGTTCGTCAAGCGCTGCTCGGCGCGCGCCAGCGCCTCGATCCGGCCGGCGAAGGCCTCGCGCGCCTCGTCGAGCGTCTGCTCGCCGCGCAGGCTGCGCTGCGCCAAGGCGTGCACCACGGCGAACAGGTTCTTGGTGCGGTGCTGCAGCTCGCCGGCGAGCAGCTTCTCCCGTCTTTCGGCCAGCCGCCGCTCGGTGATGTCGATGATGATCGCGAGCGCGTATTCGCCGTCTTCGGTCGCGAGCGAGCTCAGTCCGATCTCGACCGGGAACTCGCTGCCGTCCTTGCGCAGGCCGTAGAGGTCGCGCCCCGCGCCCATCCGCCGCGGCGTGGGGTCCGCGGCAAATCTCGCCCGCAACGCGGGATGGCCCGTGCGGAAACGTTCGGGCACGAGCCGCTCCACGGGCTCGCCGATCAGCTCGCCGGACGCGTAGCCGAACTGCTGCTCGAGCATGGGATTTGTCAGCCGAATGCGGCCGTCGCGGTCGACCGCCAGCACCCCGCTGGGACTGTATTGAAAGATCGCATGAAAGCGCGCTTCCGCGGCGCGCGCCGCGTCGGCCGCAGCGCGGCGGGCGGTCATCTCGATCAACGACGCCTGCATCGCCTGCGCATCGCGGCTGCGGCGATAGGCGAACAGCGCCAGTACGCCGAGAACGCAGACCGCCGGGATGCCGATCGCACCGAGCCTGGCAACCGAATTCACCCAGCTCGCCACGACGACGTCGACCTCGCGTGCGGCCACCGCATAGACCGGATAGCCTTGCACCTTGCGATAGGCGACGAGGCGCTCCATGCCGTCCTCGACGAGCCGCACGCCGCGATAGGTGCCGCGATCCCGCCCGCCGGCGACGGCCGAGAAGAAAGCGGCCGGCTGCGTGATGGGCGCCAGCGGCGCCTTGAAGGCCGGCCGGCGCGCAAGGATCTGGCCGTCGGCGCGGATCAGCGCGATCGCATCATCGGGCACATCGGTGAGATGGTTGAAGCCGGCGGCGAACTCGTTCGGCTGCACCGAAACGTTCACCACGCCGTCGAAGGTGCCGTCCGGCAGCCCGTTGCCCGATCCGGTGCGGCGGCGGCTCACCGAGAAGAAGAGAAACTGATCGAGCTTTCCGACATAGACGCGACTTACGTGCGTGCGCGGCGCACGGTCGGCGCTGAGATCGCGCCACCATTCGCGATCGACCACGGTGACATCGCGCGGAACCGGGTACACGTTCGCCGTGAGCAGCACGCCGCCATGGCGGTCGTTCACCGCGATGGTCTGGATGAGCGGGATCTCGGGTACCAGGCGCTTCAACTGCTCGTGCAAGTCGCGCTCGCGCGTGCGGATGTTGTCGTCCGACAGACCGCCCAGAACCTGGTTCACCTGCGCGAGCGCGATGCGGTGCGTCTCGAACGCCCTGAGCGAGTATTCGGCGGCGGCGTCGGCGGTGCGGCTCAGCTCCTTCTCGGCCTCGCTCCAGGCCCGATTCCAGACGAGCGCGGCCTCGCCCGCCATGAGGCCGAGCGGCAGCAGCACGGCGAAGATCAGCAGCGCGCGCAGCCTTGCGAGGCGGTCATGGGCGCGCGCGGGCGAAGCGTCGCCCGACGATGCGGCGGGACCGGGGGATCCTTTGGCCCGATCTTCCGTCTTGCTGTGCATGGCGCGTCCGGCGCGCGGACCGAAAATGCGGTGCGGCGCCGGCCCTTACCCTGCAACTAGTATGCATTCACTCGCGGGAGCGGCAAAGGGAAATGCGGGGGCCGAGGGAGATTTCGGGGTAGTTCACCAAGTCCGGAAAAAGCACCATCGAGTCAGGCGCTTACTTTCGATTGGTACGCCGGTTGGTTGAATCCGCGGGCGGGAACTTGTCGCCTGCTTCTCCGTATTGGGAGCGATCTCGCCAGCCTCGCCACCGCAGATGGATGACTGCGGCCGGCGGCAGTGCCTGCGCCATGCAGATACCGATTGTTGACGCCAGCGGCAGCGTGATCGCCTGGACCAAGCAGGGCCCGGAGTTCGAAAACGCGCGCATGCGCCACCGCCAGGCCGAGCAAATTCTCAACGGCGGAATCCTCACGACGGTCATCACGCTCTCCGATGGCGAGAGCATCGCGCGCGCCGGCGGCCCGCGCGGCTGGCGCGGGCCTTGGCGGTGCGTGGCGCTGTGCAGCGAGC
>SBBV01000483.1 GCA_005240015.1 Candidatus Odyssella thessalonicensis
GATCGGCGCCGATGCGTGGCGCCGTGTCGTCGACGTCAACCTGATGGGCACCGCGCACGGCATCGCCGCGGTCTACCCCGATCATGGCGCGCGCCGGCCCGGCGGAGCGCGATGCCGCGCCCGATCCCGGATGCGGCACCGGTCACGATGGCGATGCGGTCGCGATAGGTCTTCAAGCGCCCCCGCCGAGCGGTCCGATCCCAGGCTCGCCTGTTGCGGCGCCCCCGGACAAGCCGGTTGCGCGGTCCCCTTTGTCCCGCCACCGCCGCTAGCGTAAAATAACTAGGGTATTTTGGGGGGCAAAGCATGCTCGGAGGCGCGGTCGAGTTCGTCGTTGCGGCCGTGTGCGCGCTGGTGTTCGGCACCTTCGCCGAATACTTCATCCATCGCTCGATGCATTGGGGCATCCTGCATCCCGAGGGGCATCGCCACCACCACGAGGCCAACGAGGCGCGCAATTACCTGCGCGACTTCGTCGACTACGGCACCGGCGCCGTGGTCCTCGGCTGGTTCGGCTTCCTCTACTCGATCACGAGCGGCTTCGGCTGGGCGTTCGGGGGCCTGGTCTACGCGGCACTCGCCTCCTACTCGCACCAGATCCAGCACGCCAACGCCGACCTCGTGTTCTGGATGAAGCGGCCCGTCCACCGGCTGCACCACAACCTCGACATGCGCGAGCACAATTTCGGCATCCTCGTCGACTGGTGGGACCGGCTGTTCGGGACCTATCGGCCGGTCGAATATCTGCGCGAGGCCCGGCGCTATACCGTCCGCGACTTCCTCGCGATCCCGTGGCGGTAAGCGCGCAGCCTGCGTTTTCGCGATAATTGCGGCGCGCGGCGCTGCGGCTCGATTCGCAATTCAATGCAATGGGCCGTTGTGGTATACTCCGGCTCGATCACGTCACGAGTGGCAGGGGGCGGCCATGCGCGCAGTTATCGCGGGTTTGGCAGGCTTGGTGACTCTCGTTTGCACTCTGACGACGCTGCAGGCCCAAGAGACGCAGCTCCGAGCGGGTCAGCCGGTGCTCGGTCCGCAGCAGCCCGAATGCGCCGGCTCGTTCCTGCTCGACAATGTCGTAACCCTCTGCAACCTCATTCCTGGCGCGTCGTGCTCGACTGCCGGCAGCTATTGCCGCACCTATGCGCGCCAAGTGTTCACGGGGACGCGCATCGGGCCGCCGCCGCAGCAGAGCGGTGCCTATCCGTGGAACGGCATGGGCGGGTCGGGCGAGCTCATGGCCGACGCCCTCATCTGCTCGCTGCGCGAACTGAGCCCGCAGCTCAAGGGCGCGATCCGCACGCCGCCGCTCGGCATTTCTCTCACGATCGGGAGCGTGAGCGCGATCCAGGAAGTCGGATTCCGATCGTTCCGGCGCGTCAATCCGGAGTTCCAGGGATATCGCAAAATCGTGCTCGAGCTTCCTGTCGTCGGAAAGGCCGAGGCGATCACGCAGACCTTCACCGTCACCAAGCGCAGCTACGCCATGTTCGGCGGTCCGATCCTGGCCGGGGATCGGCCGGTGACGCACAGCTACGCGCTCGATGTCAGAACCGAGGAGAAGCGCCGCAATCTCGTGATCAAGCCGCCGGGCTTCACGGTCGCAACGCCGATCGGCCCGTTCTCGGTCAATCCCGAGTTCTCCTACGTCACGCGCACGAGCGTCATTGCCGCGCCTTATGCCGCACTCCATCTCGATCTGCCGAATTTTGTCGGCGGCAAGTACACGGTCCGGCTCAGCGACCTGTTCGGGATCGATCCCGGGCTCGCCGCAACGAGCAAGAAAGTGTTCTACGGCAACTATGCTCAGCACCGGACGGGCTGGCTCAGCCAGCTCGGCCTGGGCACGCGCGGAACGCACGCCGACAAGAGCGTCTGGAAAGCGCCCGCCACCGGATCCAGTCTGCGCCCCGACGGCAATCCCTATCGCGCACGCTCCGCATCGGAGGCCGAACCGTCGATCCATGTCCTGGCGCAGGCCGCGCTCAAATATCCCAAGAACCCAAAAGACATTCTTCCATCCTGGGTGTTCGGCCTACCGGGGGTGAGCTTCGACGCGTTCATCACCGTGACCCCCAAGGTCGAAGCCAGCGTCGCCGGGCAGTTCACGATCGGCGGCGGCGAAGGCTCGAACTTCTATGAGCCGCAGGAGTTCCGCATCGCCACCGAGCGTTTGGCCACGGCCTCGCTGCTCGCCGGCATGCGCGCTGCGGCATCGTTCACGGTCGAGGTGCGCCTGCGCCTCTTCGTCAAGGCGAGTTTACCGATCGTCGGCAGCAAGACCCTTGTTGACGTCGACAAGAAGTTCCCGGTGCCGCTCGGCGGCAACACGGCCGCGACGCAGACGTTCTCGGCCGGCGCGCTTTCGACGGGCGGCGAATTGCCCGAAACCTTGGACAGCTTGCGCACGCTGCATGGCGTTTTCCAACCGAACGCCGCCGCCGCGAAAGCCTTCATCCAGCAGTGCTACGCGCCCTCGCAACCGCCGGAGAACCAGCCGAAGACCGAACCGGCCAAGCCGGGCAATCCCAAGGACCTCTTCGCGGGCATCCTTTGGCCATGCAACATTTGTCTCGCCAGCGTGCCCGTTGTCGACAAGGGCAAGCAGGTGCACCCTCAGCACTTCGATACCTTGATGGGGTCGAACCCGCCGCCCGGCGCCGGGCATTGGAAGTGCGACCACCACTTCAAGTCCGGCTGCATGGATCTCTGCACGTTCAACCCGGCGACCAAGGTCTTCGCGATCGCGCGGCTGCCGAAGCAGATCGCGAGCGGCCTGCCGGCCAATGATCCCAACAAGGGTTTTTTCGGCCAGGTCTGCGACGCCAGCTACACGGTGCGGTAGCCTGCAAACGCCGTGATTCGCGGCGCGCGATCCGTAGGGGCGCACGGCTGTGCGCCCCGGTTAACGAGGTACGGGCGGAGACCGGGGCGCACAGCCGTGCGCCGCTACGTGTTCGGCGCCGCGCTCAGGTCAGCGTGAAGGTATGCGTGCCGAGCGTCTCGATCGTGGTCTCGATCTTGTCGCCGGCCTTGAGCCACACCTGCTTGTCCTTGGGCATGCCGTTGATCACGCCCTGGGGCGTGCCGGTGAAGATGATGTCGCCGGCCTTCAGCGTCATGTGCGCCGAGATGTAGGCGATGAGCTTCTGGCAGTTGAACACCATGTCGCTGGTGTTCGAGGACTGCCGCGTCTCGCCATTCACCTTGAGCTCGATCTTGAGGTTGTTGCCGTCGGCCTGATCGGCGCTGACCAGCCACGGCCCCACCACGGCGAAGCCGTCGCAGGACTTGCCGAGCATCCACTGGCTCGAGCGGCGCTGGAGGTCGCGCGCCGTGAAGTCGTTGCCGACCGCGTAGCCGAAGACGTAGGAAAGCGCCTCCTCTTCCTTGATGTTGCGCCCGCCGCGGCCCATCACGATCACGAGCTCGGCCTCGTAGTCGAATTGCTTTGCCGGCTCCTTCGAGACCGCGATCGTGCCGCCGTGGCTGTTGAGCGCGTTGTTGTACTTGTTGAACAGGATCGGCTGCTTCGGCACCTGCTGGCCGGTCTCCTCGGCGTGTTTCCGGTAGTTGAGGCCGATGCAGATGATCTTTTCGGGGTTGGTCACGGCCGGCCCGAACTTGGCCTGCGCCTCGGGGACGAAGAAGCTGGCCGCCTGGGCACCGGCCCGGGCCTTGTCGGCGAGCCGCTTCAGCGCATCGAGGTCGCCTTCGCCCTTGAAGACGGCGTCGATCGTGGTGGGCGCATTCTCCTTGAGCGCGTGCGCGGCGGCCGCGACGTCGAGAATGCCCTTCTCGGTCTTCAGGCCGAGGCCGTAGCCGTCGCCCTGGCGCAGGGTGCAGAAGGTCATGCCCTTCGGCAGCGCGCGCGGATCCGCCTTGGGCCTGGGCCCGATGCGGGCCTGGACCGGGATCGCTCTTCCGAGGGCACCGGCGCCAGCGATGGCGGCCACACCGGCAAGGCCGGTGGTCTTCAGAAATCTCCTTCGATTCGTGTTCATTGGGGTTCCCTCCTTGGGCGTCCGCTTCGCGCGCGAAGGCCGGGCGCGGTCGGCGGAACCGCTGGTTTGCAGGTCGGGGCTGGAGACGGAGTGCCAGCCGGCGGAGAAACGATTGAGGGATGCCGCGTGCCGGGCGACCACCTGGTATTTTCGTGCTGCGGTGCAGCGTTGGGGGCGCGACGACGCGAATCGGGAAATATTGGGAAAATTCAGTACAAAACCCGCTCAAATCGTTGAAACTTCACCAGCGTTCGGTTATCAGTATTCAAGGAAGCGGCGCAAGAATGCTAAAGCATTGATTTCGCCGACTTTCGACCCGAAAGCGGGGAATTGCGTGGGCAAGCAGCGCGGCCAGATGCGGAGAATGTACGCCGGTGCGAAAAGCGCCGGACGTGCCGCGCGTGCCGAAATGCCTGCTCTCGCGCTTGCCGGCGGACTCCTTCGACTTATTCGCCCCTGAATGCGCCCGACGCGCGGTCCCGAACCCGCGCTCGATCATTCAGGGGACGAAGCCGCCCACCGAAGGATCATCTGCTTTGTGCAAGGAACATGACTATGACCGCACCGCGCGACTCGAACCGAGTCATCATCTTCGACACCACGCTGCGTGACGGCGAGCAATCGCCTGGCGCGGCGATGAACATCGACGAGAAGATCCGCATCGCCCAGGCGCTCGACGAGATGGGCGTGGACGTGATTGAAGCCGGCTTCCCGATCTCGTCGCAGGGCGATTTCGAGGCCGTCAGGGCCATCGCCGGCCTCGTCAAGAACGCGCAGGTGGCGGGCCTGTCCCGTGCCGCCGACCGCGACATCGACCGGGCCTGGGAGGCGCTCCAAGGCGCCAAGCGCCCGCGCATCCACACCTTCATCTCCACCAGCCCGCTGCACATGAAGTACAAGCTGCAGATGGGCCCGAATGCCGTGCTCGAGGCGGTGGGGCGCTCGGTCCAGCGCGCGCGCAACTACTGCGAGGACGTCGAGTGGTCGGCCGAGGACGGCAGCCGCACCGAGTCGGACTTCCTCTGCCGCTGCGTCGAGAGCGCCATCCACCACGGCGCCCGCACCATCAACATCCCCGACACGGTCGGCTACGCGATCCCGGACGAGTTCGCCGAGATCATCCGGATGCTCATGAACCGGGTGCCGAACATCGACAAGGCGATCCTCTCGGTCCATTGCCACAACGACCTCGGATTGGCGGTCGCCAACTCGCTCGCCGCGATCAAGGCGGGCGCGCGCCAGGTCGAGTGCACGATCAACGGGCTCGGCGAGCGCGCCGGCAACGCGTCGCTCGAAGAAATCGTGATGGCGCTGAGAACGCGCCAGAACTCGATGCCGTACAAGACCGCAGTGAAGACCGAGCACATCACGCGAGTCTCGCGCCTCGTGTCGAACATCACCGGCTTTCC
>SBBV01000335.1 GCA_005240015.1 Candidatus Odyssella thessalonicensis
AACTAAAGTAGCGCGGCTGGAGCCGCGCGGTCCCAGGCGGTCAGTTCATCTTCTGCAGCTCGGCCGGCAGGAACGACTTGTCGATCATCTTGCTCCAGTCGACCTCGGCCTTGAGCGCGCCGACGATCTTGAGCGCCTTCAGCATCTCATCCATCGCCGCGATCTCGAAGCCGCCGCGGCCCCAATACTTGATCGCGACATTGTTGTTGACGGCGCTCTCGGCCACGGGGACCGGCAGCTTGTCGTAGGACGCGGAGAGGATCGCCGCCGCCTCCTGCGGATTCTGGTAGGTGAAGTCGACGCCCTTCATGCGGCCGGCGATGATCGCGCGCAGCTTGGCCGGCTGCTCCTTCATGAATTTGGTCGAGGCGATGCCGACGGTCTGCGCGATCGGCGGCAGCTCGTCCTTGATCGCGAACAGCACGCGATACCTGTCCTTGCGCGCGGAGTAGAGCGGATCGATCAGCGAGGCCGAGTCGACCGAGCCTTGGTCGAGCGCAGCGAGGCCGGCGCCGACCGTGCCGAGCGTCGGCCGCTGAACCTTGTCGAAGATGCCGTGCTTGTTCAGCACCATCGTCGTGAGGCTGTCGGTCACCGATTTGGGGCTGGTGATGGCGAGCTTCTTGCCGACGAGGTCCTTGACCGACTTCAGCGGCGAATCGGGTTTCACGACCCAATAGATGTCGGCCGCCGAGCGCACGCCCAACATCACGATCTTGATGTCGGCGCCTTCTTGAATTGCCGCCACCGCGGCGGAGAGCGCCACCTCGCCGAACGGCAGGCCGCCATCCATCACATTGCGCACGGTGGTGCCGCCGCCCTTCGAGCTGAGAATGCCGGTGATGTCGATGCCGGCCTCCTTGAAGAAGCCCTTCTTGATGGCGACCGCATAGGGCGTCCCGTACATCAGGGCGCCCCAATGGGTAACGGTGATCTCCTCGGCCTGGGCAGGAATCGAGGCGAGGGAAATCGCGGCGCCCGCGATCAGGGCCCGCGCGCAAAGGCGTGCACTCATGGTTCCTCCCGTTTGCTTGTGCGGCCCGCCAGGGCCGGTGCTTCGGCCGCATTGTGAGGGCGGAAGCCGCCGCACGGCAAGCCCCGCGGCCGCAACCTCGCCTTCACAGTTTCGTTCAGGCTGACGCTATGGTCTGCGGCAGCGCCTTGAAGCCGGCCGCCTTCTCGAGCACGTCGGCGGCGCGCAGCATCGTCTCCTCGTCGAAGGCGCGGCCGATCAGCTGAAGTGCCAGCGGCAGGCCGTCGGCGGTGAGGCCGGCCGGCACCGCGATGCCGGGCAGGCCCGAGAGGTTCACCGGCACGGTGAAGACGTCGTTCAAGTACATCGCGATCGGGTCGTCCATCTTCTCGCCGATCGCGAAGGCCGGCCCCGGCGTCACCGGCGTCAGGATCACGTCGACCTCCTTGTAGGCCTTCTCGAAATCCTCGGCGATCCGCGCGCGCACCTTCTGCGCCTTGATGTAGTAGGCGTCGTAATAGCCGGCCGAGAGCACGTAGGTTCCGATCAAGACGCGCCGGCGCACCTCGGCGCCGAAGCCGGCGCCGCGCGTCTTCTCGTACATGTCGATGAGGTTCTCGCCCTCGACGCGGAGGCCGTAGCGCACGCCGTCGTAGCGCGCAAGGTTCGACGAAGCCTCGGCCGGCGCCACGATGTAATAGGCCGGCAGCGCGTATTTCGTGTGCGGCAGCGAGATGTCGCGCATTTGGCAGCCGGCCGCCTTCATCCACGCGACGCCCTGCTGCCAGAGCGCCTCGATTTCGGCCGGCATGCCGTCGATGCGGTATTCCTTTGGGATTCCGACCTTGAGCCCACGGATGTCGCCGGTGAGCGCCTTCTCATAGTCGGGAACGGGCCGCGGCACCGAGGTCGAGTCCTTCGGGTCGTACCCGGCCATCGCCCGAAGCATGATCGCGCAGTCGCGCACGGTCCGCGTCATCGGCCCGGGCTGATCGAGCGATGACGCGAATGCCACCACGCCCCAGCGCGAGCAGCGGCCGTAGGTCGGCTTCATGCCGATGATGCCGGAGAGTGCGCCGGGCTGGCGGATCGAGCCGCCGGTATCGGTGCCGATGGCGCCGAGCGCCGCCCGCGCCGCCACCGCTGCCGCAGAGCCGCCCGAAGAGCCGCCGGGCACGAGCTTCCGGTTGTCGCCCTTCCGCCGCCACGGGCTTTCGACCGGGCCATAAGCGCTCGTCATGTTCGACGATCCCATGGCGAATTCGTCGAGATTGGTCTTGCCCAGCATGACCGCGCCCGCGCGCCAGAGATTGGCGGTGACGGTGGATTCGTAGGGCGGCACGAAATTGCCGAGGATGTTGGACGCCGCCGTGGTGGGCACGCCGTCGGTGCAGAACAGGTCCTTGATCGCGAGCGGAACGCCCTCGAGGATTCCCCCCTCGCCTTTCGCGAGCCGCGCATCGGAAGCGGCCGCCATTTTGAGCGCGTGCTCCGGCGTCTCGGTGATGAACGCGTTGAGCGGGCGGATCTGCTCGACGGCCTTCACATGCGCCTCGGCGAGCTCGCGGGCGGAGAACTTGCGCGCGGCGAGGCCTTGGCGCGCCTCGGCGATGGTGAGGTGCGTCAGCGCCGTCATCGCGCGCTATTCTACCACCTTCGGCACGGTGAAGAAGCCGCGCTGGGGCTCCGGCGCGTTGGCGAGGATCTTCTCCTGGATGCCGCCGTCAGTGACCACGTCGTCGCGCATCGGCAAGGTCACGGCGACCACGCTCGTCATCGGCTCGACCCCGGCCGTGTCGACGGCGTCGAGCTGCTCGACCCATTTCAAGATGCCGGAGAGCTCGTCGGCGAGATGCGGCAGCTCGGCCTCGGGCACGGCGATGCGGGCCAGGCGGGCAATGCGTTTGACGGCGGCGGGATCCAGCGCCATGGGAGTCTCGACAGCGGTCGCGGGGATGCCTCTTAAGGCGCGGCGGAAGCTATCCCGCGTGTCCCATCGCCGCAAGCGGCCCCGATATCGCAGTTGATTGGACTCCGCCCGGGCTTTCTGCCACTTAGCGCGGATGGAGCAGAAGCTCGAGGAGCTGGCGGGGCAGCTGACGCGCGGGCGCCGGCTGATGGGCATCGACCTCGGCAGCGAGACCATCGGCGTCGCGCTCTCCGACGCGATGCTCTCGATCGCCACGCCGCTCACGACGATCCGCCGCACCCGCTTCACGCGCGACGCCGAGCAGCTGGCTGCGCTCGTCTACGAGCGCCATGCCGGCGCCCTCGTCTATGGCCTGCCCATCAACATGGACGGGACCGAAGGCCCCCGCTGCCAGTCGACGCGCGAATTCGCGCGCGAGTTCGACAAGCGCTGCCCTCTCCCCTACGCGTTCTGGGACGAGCGGCTCTCCAC
>SBBV01000060.1 GCA_005240015.1 Candidatus Odyssella thessalonicensis
CATCACGACATTGCGCCGGTGCCCGGCCGAGGCGTTGGGCGGCGCGCCGTGCAGGACGTGCGGGTGAATGAAGCCACGACTTGTCGAACGCCGGCACCCCCAACTCACCGCGCAAAAGAAAAGGGGCGGGTTCGAAACCCGCCCCTTATGACGTCCAACGCGTTGGAAACCGCCGAAGCGGCCGCCGCTACTCCTTCTTCTTCGCGCGGTTGAGGGCCGCGCCGAGGATGTCGCCGAGCGAGGCGCCGCTGTCGGAGGAGCCGTACTGCTCCACCGCCTGCTTGTCCTCCTCGATCTCGCGCTGCTTGATCGAGAGGGTGAGCTTCCGCGTCGCCTTGTCGATGTTGGTGACCTTGGCGTCGACCTTCTCGCCCACGGCGAAGCGCTCGGTGCGCTGCTCGGAGCGGTCGCGCGAGAGCTCGGCCTTCCGGATGAAGCCCGCGGCGCCGTCGTTGATGGTCACTTCGAGCCCGTTGTCGGTGACGGCCGTGATCGTGCAGGTCACGACATCGCCCTTCTTGACCGCGCCGACGGCGGCCGCGAACGGGTCCTGCGAGAGCTGCTTCACGCCGAGATTGATGCGCTCCTTGGCGACGTCGGTCTCGAGCACCTTGAACTTCACCTTGTCGCCCTTCTTGTAGCGCTTGAGCGCCTCTTCGCCGGTCACGTTCCAGTCGATGTCCGACATGTGGATCATGCCGTCGATGTCGCCGGGCAGGCCCACGAACAGGCCGAACTCGGTGATGTTCTTGATCTCGCCCTCGAGCTCGGTGCCCGAGGGATACTTGTTCGCGAACACTTCCCAGGGATTGTCGAGGCACTGCTTCAGGCCGAGCGAGATGCGCCGGCGCTGGCTGTCGACGTCGAGCACCATCACCTCCACCTCCTGCGAGGTCGAGACGATCTTGCCCGGATGCACGTTCTTCTTGGTCCACGACATCTCGGAGACGTGGACGAGGCCCTCGATGCCGGGCTCGAGCTCCACGAACGCGCCGTAGTCGGTGATGTTGGTGACGCGGCCCTTCAACTTGAGGCCCGGCGGGTACTTCGCCGCCACGCCCTCCCACGGATCCGCCTCGAGCTGCTTCATGCCGAGCGAGATGCGCTGGGTCTCGGGGTTGAAGCGGATCACCTGCACGTCGACGGTCTGGCCGATGTTCAGAACTTCCGACGGATGGTTGACGCGCTTCCACGAGATGTCGGTCACGTGCAGCAGGCCGTCGATGCCGCCGAGGTCCACGAACGCGCCGTAGTCGGTGATGTTCTTGACCACACCTTGCAGCACCTGGCCTTCCTTGAGCGAGGCCACGAGCTCGGAGCGCGCTTCCTGGCGCGTCTCCTCGAGCACGGCTCTCCGGGAGACGACGATGTTGCCGCGGCTCCGGTCCATCTTGAGGATCTGGAATGGCTGCGGCGAGCCCATGAGCGGGCCGATGTCGCGCACCGGGCGGATGTCGACCTGGCTGCCGGGCAGGAACGCCACGGCGCCCGAGAGATCGACCGTGAAGCCGCCCTTGACGCGGCCGAAGATCACGCCGGTCACGCGCTGGCCCTCGTTGAAGGCCTTCTCGAGCATGATCCAGGCTTCCTCGCGGCGCGCGCGCTCGCGCGAGAGCACGGCGTCGCCCTGCGCGTTCTCGACGCGCTCGACGAACACGTCGACCTTGTCGCCGGGGCGGAGTTCGCCCGCCTGGGCGCCGAATTCTTTGAGCGGAATGCGGCCTTCGGACTTCAGGCCGACATCGACGACGGCGGCATCGTTCTCGATGGCCACGATGCGGCCGGAGACGACGCGGCCTTCGAAACGCTTGGTCTGGCCGAAGGATTCTTCGAGCAGGGCGGCGAAGTCCTCGCCGCCCGCGGGAGCTGCGGTCTGGGTTGCGGTTGCCATTTGAGTGCTGGGGTTCCTTTCGGGTTTCAGGCCGTCCCGACATCGCCGGGCGGATCGCTTCCCGTTCAGCACGCGTCAGCGTGCGACTGGGCCGGGCCCGGCAGTGCTCATCCTAAGAACGGCTCTGATAGTAACGTTTGCCGCATGGCGTCGTTTCGCCCTCGCGCGGCTGCGACGATGCGAAATCAGCGTTTGGCGTCGACGATGGCCAGTGCGGCCTCGAAAACCTGATCGGGGGAAAGCGAGGTGGTGTCGATGACCACCGCATCCGCCGCCGGTTTCAAAGGGGCCACGTCGCGCCGGCTGTCCCGCGCGTCGCGGTCCCGCATATCCTGCAGGACGGCGTCCCATATAGCGGCTTGCCCCGCTTCCTGCAACTCGCGCAGCCGCCGCAGGGCGCGCGCCTCGGACGAGGCGGTTATGAAGAGCTTGACCTCGGCTTCGGGGCAAACGACGGTGCCCACGTCGCGGCCGTCGAGGACGGCGCCGCGGCCGCCGGGGGGCTTGCGGGCGAAATTGCGCTGGAAGTCGAGCAGAGCCGCCCGCACCGCCGGCTGCGCCGCCACCAGCGAGGCCGCGTTGGCCGCCGCCTCGTCGCGGAGATCGGGGTCTGCGAGCAGCTTCAGGTCCAGGCGCTCGGCCGCCGCCTTCGCGGCCTTGGGATCGGCGGGGTCGCCGCCGGCACGCAGCACCTGCAGGCCCACGCCGCGATAGAGGCTGCCGGTGTCGAGAAAATCGTAGCCGAGATGCTGCGCGAGCCGGCGCGCGAGCGTGCCCTTGCCCGCGGCGGCGGGCCCGTCGATCGCGATGATCATGCCGGCGCTTCGCCGGTGCGGGCGCCGCCGACCGGCGCGCCGCCGGCGGCGAGCTGGACCTCGCCGGCAATGCGGATGTCGGCGCCCAATGCCCGCATGAAGTCGGCGAAGCCGGGAAAGCTCGTGTCGATGAAGCTGCCGTCGTCGACCGTCACCGGCCGGCGCGCCCCCAGGCCGAGCACGAGAAAGCTCATCGCGATGCGATGATCCATCTGCGTCGTGATCGCGCGGCCCGCATCGAGCCCCGGCGGCAAGCCGGCGCAGCCCTCGACCTCGAGCCAATCCTCGCCGATGCGGAATTTCACCCCGCAGCGCTCGAGCCCGTCGGCGACGGCGGCGAGCCGGTCGCTTTCCTTGACGCGCAGCTCGGCCAAGCCCTTCATCACCGTGGTTCCGCGCGCATGCGCCGCCGCCACGGCCAGGATCGGATACTCGTCGATCATCGACGGCGCGCGCTCGGCGGGTACCGCGATGCCCTTCAACTCCGAATAACGCGCGCGAAGCGCTGCCGCCGGCTCTCCACACTCGGTGCGGAGATCGGCGATATCGAGCGAAGCGCCCATCTCGCGCAGCGTGTGGAACAGGCCGATGCGCAGCGGATTGAGGCCGACCCCGGTCATGGTGATGTCCGAACCGGGCACCGTGAGGCCGGCCACGAGCGCGAACGCGGCCGAGGAGGGATCGGCCGGCACGGTGATCGGCTGCCCGACAAGCTCGGGGCAGCCGGTGATCGCGATCTCGGCGCCCTTCCCTTGCGCGGTCACCTCCACGTCGGCGCCCAAGTGGCGCAGCATGCGCTCGGAGTGATCGCGCGTGGCTTCGGGCTCGATCACCGTCGTGGTGCCAGGCGTGTTGAGCGCGGCCAAGAGGATCGCGGACTTCACCTGCGCCGAGGCCACCGGCAGTTCGTAGCGGATCGGCACGGGCAGGGACGCGCCGCGCAGCATGAGCGGCAGGCGGTTGCCCTGGCGCGCCTCGAACGAGGCGCCCATGCGCGAGAGCGGCTCGATGACGCGGCCCATCGGCCGGCGGCGCAGCGAGGCGTCGCCGGTCACGAACACGCTCATGTCGTGGCTGGCCATGAGGCCGAGCAAGAGGCGCGCCGAGGTGCCGGAATTGCCGAGGTCGAGCACGTCGTCGGGCTCGACGAGGCCGCCGGTGCCGCGGCCCAACACGCGCCACGTCCCGTCCTCGCTGCGCTCGATCACGGCGCCGAGCTTCCTCAGCGCCTCGGCCGTGCCGAGCACGTCCTCGCCTTCGAGCAGGCCCGCGACGCGCGTCTCGCCGATGGCGCTGGCGGCGAGCATCAGCGCGCGGTGCGAGATCGACTTGTCACCGGGCGGGCGGGCGCGGCCCCTGAGGGGGCCCCTCGGATGGGCGGTCAGCGGCTGCAAGGCATGGCCTTCCGTTGAGGCTCGGCTTTTGGCCGCGCCGGAGGGCGCGCTGTCAAGCCGGAGCCCCGCGCCCAGGTGCGACAAAAAGGGGCCGAATCGGCCCCTGGAATCGCCGGATTTTCAAGGAAATTTGCTTTTGACAGGGCGGGGCGGACATGGCAAAGGCCTCGCCCGATTTTTCGGCAGCGGCCGCCCCAGGCAGCCCGAGCGCGCCGGCCGCGCCATACCCTATTCCCCCGGAAGGAGGAGAAACGTCTTGCCCAAGGCCAGTCTCGGCACCAAACGCATTTGTCCCAATTGCCATCTGCCGTTCTACGACCTTCACAAGTCGCCGGCGCACTGCCCCAACTGCGCGCACGCGTTCGATCCGGCCGAAGTGCTGCGCGGCCGGCGCAGCCGCGGCAACGAGGTGGTCGCCAAGGCCGAGGAAACCAAGCTCGCCAAGGCGCCGGCCGGCGCCGAAGTGCCCGAGGTGGGCGACGTGCCCGAGGCCGAGGAGGGCGAGGAGGCCGACGAGGAGATCCTCGAGGATGCATCCGATCTCGGCGAGGACGAGGACGATGTCGCCGAAGTGATCGAGAATGTCGACGAGGGCGGCGAGGAGCGGTAGGATCAGAAGACAGATGTCAGGGATCAGGTATCAGGCGGGGGTTTAAATCCCACCGCCGCCGCGTATATCTGGCATCCGATCCCTGATCACTGACATCGGCATCGGGGCTGTAGCTCAGTTGGGAGAGCGCTTGAATGGCATTCAAGAGGTCGGCGGTTCGACTCCGCTCAGCTCCACCAGTTTCGAAAGGGCCGAACCCGAGAGGGTTCGGCCCTTCTCGCTTGAAGGGCTACTAAGGCGCGAGGTGGCCCGCCCGCTCAGGCCGCATCGAGTGCGCGAAAATAGGCGATGGTCTGCGTCAGCCCCGCTTCGAGCGCCATGCTCGGCTGCCAGGCCAGCGCGCGGCGGGCGAGGGCGATGTCCAGGCAGCGGCGCGCGGGGTCGTCGGCGGGCAAGGGGCGGTGGACGATCCGCGAGCGCGAGCCTGTGAGACGCCGGATCTGTTCCGCGAGCGCGAGGACGCTGATCTCCTCGGGATTGCCGAGATTTACCGGGCCGGTGAACTCGGCGGGCGTGTCCATCAGCCGCAGCATAGCCACGACGATGTCGTCGACATAGCAGAACGAGCGCGTCTGCGTGCCGTCACCGAAGACCGTGATGTCCGCGCCGGCCAGGGCCTGCACGATGAAGGTCGAGACAACGCGGCCATCATCGCGGCGCATGCGCGGCCCGTAGGTGTTGAAGATGCGCGCGACCTTGGTCGCGAGGCCGTGCTGGCGCCGATAGTCGAAGAACAGGGTTTCCGCGCAGCGCTTGCCTTCGTTGTAGCAGGCGCGTGGACCGATCGGGTTGACGTTGTCACTATAGTCCTCGCGCTGTGGGTGCACCTGGGAGTCCCCATAGACCTCGCTGGTCGAGGCTTGGAGGATCGGCACGCGCAGCCGTTTGGCCAGCCCCAGCATGTTGATGGCGCCGTGGACGCTCGTCTTGGTCGTCTGGACAGGATCGGATTGGTAGTGGATCGGCGAAGCAGGACAGGCGAGGTTGTAGATGCAGTCAACTTCGACGTAGAGCGGAAAGCAGATGTCGTGGCGCAGCGCCTCGAAGCGCCGATGCGAAAGCAGATGGGCGATGTTGGCGCGGGCGCCGGTGAAGTAGTTGTCGACACACAGCACCTCGTGGCCCGCGGCTAGCAGCTTCTCGCAGAGGTGCGAGCCGAGGAAGCCCGCGCCGCCCGTGACGAGCGCACGCAGAGTCATCTCGGCCGACCCGGGCGGGCGGGGCGCGCTCGCACTGCGGCTCGCCGATCACCTCAAGGCGTTATTCGCGCGCGGGAACTGATCGGACATGTGCTCGCGCGGCGCTTGCGCGTACCCATGCCGGCTGCATAATTCGGCCATGGTAAGACCATCGTCAGCGACGCGGCGAGACATCCTGGTGCTCGGAGCCGGCTTGATCGGAGCCGCGCTTCCGGAAGCGCCTTTGCCGGCCGCACATGGCGCGCCAGAGCCGGCCCCGTTTCGCGCCGCACTCGCCGCTTTTCTCGGCGATCTCCGCGATCCGGTGCGCCTCGGGCAATCCTACCTCGCCGGCGCGCCCGGCGAGGCGGACCGCACCGCGCTGACACATGGGCTCGGCGCCGCGCGGGCGCGCAGGCCGTCCTTCACGGCGTGGCTCGAGCGCCGGCGCCGGCAGGATTTCGCGTGCGGCGCGGTGGTCGTGGTCGATGGTTGGGTACTTGCGCGCATCGAGGCGCGGGCCTGCGCCTTGATGGCGCTGGGCTGATGCTGGGCACTATCCTGCTACCGCCGCGGGCTCGGGTGACTGGATGTGGTGCCTGCCTGCGCTGCCGGCTGCTGCTGCTCGTGCTCTTGTTCTTCACGGCCGTTCCGGTCGCGGCGCAAGAACCCATCACGTTCGAACGCACCGAGCTCGCAATCGTGACGGCGGGCGGCGCACGGCATCAGTTCAAGGCGGAATGGGCGAAGACGTGGCCGCAGAAGGCGCGCGGGCTCATGTACCGGAAGGAAATGCCGCTCGATCACGGCATGCTGCTCGACTACGACCCGCCCACGCCGGCCTCGATCTGGATGCGCAACACGCTCATCCCGCTCGACATCGTGTTCATCCGCGCCGACGGCGTGATCGAGAGCATCTTCCTGGGCGCCAAGCCGCATGACGAGACGCCGATGCCGTCGAAAGGCCCGGTGCGCGCCGTGCTCGAGCTCAATGCGGGTGTCACGCGCCTGCTCGGCATCCGCCCCGGCGACAAGGTCGAGCATCCAATCTTCGGTAAAGGCAACTAACACGTGTAGATTCCGGAAGGCGCTTCCTATTGATTGAGCGGCGGGGGCTCCGCTAGACTTGCGCCGGGCGACTAGGAGGGAAAGCCATGAGCGGAAAAGCTTTGAGCGCCGCCGCGCTTGCCGCGGCGGCTGTTCTCGTGGTCGCGTGCTCGGTCACGGCGCCGCTGGTCGGGCGCTTCGATGACGGCGAAACTTTCAGCGGCACGGTCGATTCCAACCTCGCCGGCAGCGCGCACATCACGGCGACGTCCTCGACCGGCGCGCGCTGCACCGGCAATTCCAGGATCACCTACAAGCCTGCTTTTTCCGCTGTCGTTCCCTGCGTGGGGCAGCGCGGCATCGCGATCCTCGAATGCAGTGATGGGCGGCGCGTGCGCGGCGAGTGGCTGGCGACCGGCTGCGCCTCCGCCTACGGCGACGGCGTCGACCAGGACGGCAAGCGGATGATCTTCGCCATGGGCATGAGCCTCGAAGAAGCGGCGCGCCGCGGCCAGGCCGCGGGCACGGTGCCGCCGACGGCAGCGCCGGCGCCCGGGGCGCGCATCTCGAGCAACGGGACCGGCTTCTTCGTCACCGCCGACGGCTTCGCGGTC
>SBBV01000008.1 GCA_005240015.1 Candidatus Odyssella thessalonicensis
GGCCCTGCTCCAGTTCGTGCGCCGCTACCCCAACGATCCGCTCGCCGCCAATGCCTATTACTGGCTCGGCGAGAACTATTACGCGCAAGGTCGCTACCAGGACGCCGCCTACCAGTTCTCGGACGGCGTGCGGAAATTCCCGAACCATCCCAAGGCGCAGGACCTGTTGTTCAAGCTCGGGCTCTCGCTCGGCCGCCTCGGCAAGACCAACGAGGCGTGCGTCGCGTTCGGCGAGTACCGGAAGCGCTACCCGCAGGCAGGCCTTCGCCGCGAAGCCGAAGCCGAGCAGCGCCGGCTGAATTGCCGGGGGTGACTCGCGCCCGTTCCACGTCATCCTGAGCGAAGCGAAGGATCTCTTGCGGCAGGTGCCGTGCGCTTCTTAGGACGCGGAGGCCCACCGGCGAGAGATCCTTCGCTTCGCTCAGGATGACGCGCAATGAATGTACCGCTCTCGGTAGCTGATTTCACCGACCTGATGACGCCCTGCGGCCCGTTCGAGCCGCGCCCGTTGCTGGCGGTGGCGGTCTCGGGCGGCGCGGACAGCTTGGCGCTTGCGCTGCTCGCTCATGAGTGGGCGCGGGCGCGCAATGGCCGCATCGTGGCGCTCACGGTCGATCACGGACTCCGCCCCGAGGCGCGCGCCGAAGCGCGGACCGTCGGGCGTTGGATGAGGCAGCGCGGCATCGCGCACCGTGTGCTCGCCTGGCGCGGCCCCAAGCCCAAGTCGGGGATCCAGGCGGCGGCGCGCGAGGCCCGCTATCGCCTGCTTACGGAATGGTGCCGCAGCGAAGGCGCGCTGCATCTGCTGGTGGGCCACACGTGCGACGACCAGGCCGAGACCGTGCTGCTGCGCCTCGCCGCCGGCAGCGGCCCGCACGGTTTGGCGGGAATGCCGAGCATTCAGGAGCTCGCGGCCGCCCGCATCCTGCGCCCGCTGCTCGGCATCGCGCGCGGACGCATCGTGGCGACGCTGCGCGCGCGCAGCCAGCTCTGGATCGAGGACCCGAGCAACCGCGACGAGCGCTTCGCGCGCATTCGCGTGCGCCGGATGCTCGCGGCGGCATCTCGAGGCGGAACGCATGCCGCGAACCTCGCACGCAGCGCCGGCGAGCTCGGCCGTTTCCGCGCCGGGCAAGAGCGAAAGGTCGCCGACGTGCTCGCCCGCGCGGTCGAGCTCCGCCCCGAAGGCTATGCACTCCTCGATGCGGCGGTGCTTGCCGAAGCCGCGCCCGAGATCGGCCGGCGCGCGCTGGCGGCACTGCTCGCGACGATTGGCGGGCTCGGCTATGTGCCGCGCGGCGATGCCGTGCGCACCCTCCATGCCGAGCTCTGCGCTGACCGCGCCGGGAAGGGCCGCACGCTGGCGCACTGCCGCCTCGTCCGCGACGGCGGCGCTTGGCTCGTCGTCCGCGAGACGCGCGGGATCGAGAGTGCGGCTGCCAAGGCGCGTGCCCTCCGCGGTTGGGACGGGCGCTTCGATCTCACCCTCGCCGGCGCATGGCGCGGCACGCGCGTCGCAGCACTCGGCGCCCAGGGCTGGGCCGAGCTGGTGGCACGTGCGCCCGACCCGCGCGGCGGCCCCCTGCCCTACCCTGCGCGCCTCCCGGTGCCGGCGCTCTGGGATCGCAAGGGCCTCGTGGCGGTGCCGGCCCTGGGCTGGCGCAGGGGCCCCAAAAAAACCGCAATTTCCGCGTTTCGCCCACGTCGGCCGCTGGTTCCGGCCGTCTTTGCCGCGCTCTTCTCGGCTTGAGCCGCGGAAGCGCCCGTTGTTTAATTCTTTCAACACCCTATTTGTTGTAAGACGCTTCGCCACCGCGCAGCGGCCGTGCCGCGGCGCACCGAAAGGCCAAGGATTTGAACAACATCGGTCGTAACCTCCTGATGTGGGTGGTCATCGGCGCATTGCTGGTGGCGCTTTACAGCCTCTTCCAGGGTTCTTCTTCCCGCGAGGGCGGACAGGAGCTCACCTACTCGGACTTCATCGCCCAGGTGGAATCGGGGCAGGTGAAGACCGTGACCATTCAGGGTACGACCTTGCGCGGCCAGCTCCAGAACGGCCGCGTCTTCCGCGTCAACAAGCCCGACGACCCGCAGCTCGTCGACCGCCTGATCAAGAACAAGGTCGACGTGCGCTCGGTGCCGCCCGAGAAGGGCATGCACCCGCTGCTCTCGATGATCGTGTCGTGGTTGCCGATCATCCTCATCGTGGCGGTGTGGATCTTCTTCATGCGCCAGATGCAGTCCGGCACCGGCCGCGCCATGGGCTTCGGCAAGTCGCGCGCAAGGCTCCTCACCGAGCGCCAGGGCCGCGTCACCTTCGAGGACGTGGCCGGCGTCGAGGAGGCCAAGCAGGAGGTGCAGGAGATCGTCGAATTCCTGCGCGATCCGCAGAAATTCACCCGCCTCGGCGGCAAGATCCCGAAGGGCGTGCTGCTGGTCGGTCCCCCGGGCACCGGCAAGACCTTGCTCGCCCGCGCCATCGCCGGCGAGGCCAACGTTCCGTTCTTCACCATCTCGGGCTCGGACTTCGTCGAGATGTTCGTCGGCGTCGGCGCCAGCCGCGTGCGCGACATGTTCGAGCAGGGCAAGAAGAACGCGCCCTGCATCATCTTCATCGACGAAATCGACGCGGTCGGCCGCCATCGCGGCGCGGGCCTGGGCGGCGGCAACGACGAGCGCGAGCAGACGCTGAACCAGCTCCTCGTCGAGATGGACGGCTTCGAGGCCAACGAGGGCGTCATCCTCATCGCCGCCACCAACCGCCCCGACGTGCTCGATCCGGCGCTGCTGCGACCCGGCCGCTTCGACCGCCAGGTGGTCGTGCCCAATCCCGATGTCGTCGGCCGCGAGAAGATTCTGCGCGTCCACATGCGCAAGGTTCCACTCGCCCCCGACGTCGACCCGGCCATCATCGCCCGCGGCACGCCCGGCTTCTCGGGCGCCGATCTCGCCAACATCGTGAACGAGGCGGCGCTGCTGGCGGCACGCAAGAACAAGCGCGTCGTCGCGATGCGCGAGTTCGAGGACGCCAAGGACAAGGTCATGATGGGCCCCGAGCGGCGCTCCATGGTCATGACCGACAAGGAGCGCGAGGCCACCGCCTATCACGAGGCCGGCCATGCGCTGGTCGTGATGGCGATGCCCGAGGGCGACCCGCTCCACAAGATCACCATCATCCCGCGCGGGCGCGCGCTCGGCGTGACCATGTCGCTGCCCGAGCGCGACCGGCTCTCGCACAGCAAGCGGTGGTGCGAGGCCAAGATCGCGATGTGCTTCGGCGGCCGCATCGCCGAGCAGCTCATCTACGGCGAAGAGCACCTCAACACCGGCGCGTCCGACGACATCCGCCAGGCCACCGGTCTCGCGCGCAAGATGGTGACCGAGTGGGGCATGAGCGACAAGCTCGGGCCGCTGCGCTACAGCGAGAACGAGGAGGAGGTGTTCCTCGGCCATTCGGTGACGCAGCGGAAGAACATCTCCGACGCCACGGCCAAGATCATCGACGAGGAGATCCGTCGCCTGATCGAGGAAGGCGAGAACAAGGCGCGCGAGATCCTCGCGGCGCACATCGACGACCTGCACAAGCTCGCCAAGGCACTGCTCGAATACGAGTTGCTGAGCCTTGACGAGGTGCAGAAGGTGCTGAAGGGCGAACCGATCGAGCGGCCCAGCATCGACGAGCCGCCGCGCACCGGCCCGGCGCCCACCACCGGCAAGCGCCCGCACCGCGGCTCCGTGCCCACCAGCCGCCCGGGCGGCATCGCCCCCGAGCCGAGCACCTAGGCGCGAGACGCGAGCACTCACGTCATCCTGAGCGAAGCGAAGGATCTGGCGAATGCAGGGCTCAGCGCGTCCGCGCGCGATGAGGTCTGCGTCGGCAAGGATCCGTCGCTTCGCTCAGGATGACGCGTTCGGCTGCAATGATTCGACACTTTTCTTGAAGTGAAACCGCGCCGCTTCCTCTCGTATGAAGCAGCGTGGGATTGACTGTGGGGCCGTCTCACGCGATGTCGCCTGCACCGCGCGAATTCGCCGGATTGAATCTCGACCGCCCGCTCCTGATGGGCATCGTCAACGTCACGCC
>SBBV01000565.1 GCA_005240015.1 Candidatus Odyssella thessalonicensis
GAAGACCTGCTCGGCTGAGCCGAGCGGCACGCTGCCGACGAGCAGCACCTCGCGCTTGGCACGCCCGGCCATTCCCGTCCTCCCTCGATCCGTCCGGGGAAGGCTATGAGCCTTGGCGGGCCGCGTCAAAGCAAAGCTAGCCCATTGTTGTCCCAACGGAATTGCATTCAAGCCAGGTTCAGGTTGCCCAGCTATAATCCCTGCACAAACAAAGGGTTTAGTCGGGCAGTCACTCGATGCAGCGCGTCCTTGCCATCCTCGTCCTCGGCTTCCTGGCCCTGGGCGTTGCCGGAATGTCGGCCGGCAGTGCCACCGCCAGCCTGGCGAACTGCGCGCCGAGCGCGGCCGCCGGCGTGGACGATGTGTTCGACTTGGTTGCGCACACCGAGGGCACGTCGGCTGTGCGCCACGTCCGCCCCGCCGAGGGACCGCAGCTTGCCTGCAACAGCGCCTGCGCGCGCGGCTGCGCCGCCCGCTTCGGCCGCTGCCCCACCCGCGAGTGCCGCCAGCAGTTCAGCGCCTGTGTGCGCGGCTGCGGCTGCTAGCGCCCAAACGGGGCTCTACCGAGCATTTGAAGAGCGAGCGTTCGCACGCGCAATAGCGCGGAATCGAGAACTTTGCAGCGTCGTCGAAATTTAATCGCGTGAACATGCTGCGCCGCGGGAACCGAGTGCCCGCTGTCGGCGTCTCTACCGGAACATGCCGCCGCGCCGCGCGATGCCGCGGCGGTCATGTTTTCCGAAAGCGGGCAAACACGGAAAAAGCGGGAGCGACCAGCATGAACAGTCGAATCGAATCGCCCATGGATCCGTTCCGGATCTTCATGGACGCCAGCACCGGCGAGCCGCTGCGCAAGTCGATGCTGCATCAGATGGAGCGATTCTGGGAAGGGCAGCGCAAACTACTTGACGAGTACGAGAGTTTCTCCAAGGGAATGCTCGAGCGGCGGCGCAACGCCACCGAGGCCACGCTCGATGCCGTGCGCAAGATGAGCTCGTGCGCGGACGGCAGCGAGTGGGCGAAATGCTACAGCGACTGGTTCACCGGCAGCTGGACGCGCGTGGCCGAGGACAGCCGCGACATGATCCAGGAAAGCTTCAAGGTATTGAACGAAGTCTCCCAGACCGTTAGCGCGGGTTGGGCGGAAACCGCGCAGGCCACGGCCGAAACGCAGCAGGCGGCCGCGCGCAGCGCGTCGGCCATGGGCGAACAGGGCGCGGCCAGCGCACAGGAGGCGGCGCGCATGGCCGCGGCCCGGGCGGCGCAGCGCCCAAAACGCCCCGAGGAAGGCGCACGCGCCGGCGCCGATGATTGAGGCGTTACGACGCGGTCTGCGCGCCTGAGCCGCAGCTATCGGCCAACAGCGACGGCCTTCCGCAGCGCCGCAGCGGCGGAGGGAACGTGAGCCGCTGCGCGCGCGACGCCTTTGATCGAGGTCAATGCGGCGCCATGGCGACGGCGCGCAAGGTGCGTTACTCTTGTTCCTGCGCGTCCTCGTCGACGGCAACCGCCACGCGGCGGGGGCGGCTGGGCTTGCGGAGGATGACATGGCCGATACCCCGATGGAATGGCCGAGCAGTCCGATGAAGGCGTTTCTCGAGAGCGAAGCGGGCGAGGCGTGGCGCAGCGCGATGCTGCGCCAGAGCGAGCGGTTCTGGGAGGCGCAGCGCAAACTCCTCGATGAATACGAGGGCCTGTCGCGCACGCTGATCGAGCGGCGGCGCGCGGCGACCGAAGCGACGCTCGAGAGCTTGCGCAAGCTGTGCGCCTGCCGCGACGGCTCCGACTGGGCGCAGTGCTGCAGCGACTGGCTCGCCGGCAGCTTCGCGCGCGTGGCCGCGGACGGCCGCGACATCTTCGAAGAAGGCATGAAGATGATGTCGGAGATCGCGCAGGGCATGAGCGCCGGCATCCCGGGGGTCGCCGACAAGGCCGCGGCGGAAAGAGAAGCTGCGGCGCGCGAAGCCGCCAGCGCGCGCAGCGCGGCGATCGCCCAAACCGCCGCCTCGATGCAGGAGGCGGCGGCGCGCGCCGGCAAGGCGCCGCGCTTCAAGAAGCCCGAATCCGAGGAAGGTGCGCGCCCCTAGACTAAGCGAGGATTGCGGTCTTACGCGGTCTGCGCCAGCCGCTGCTTGACCATCTTCTGGAGGCGCGCGAGCGGCTTGTCCTTGATGCCAAGGGCCTCGAGCGCCGCCACGGTGTGCTCGAGATAATCGCGGCAGGCGCCGAGCGGGCCGGCCGCGCGGGTGATCGCGTCGGCAATCGCGGCGTCGGTAAGGCGCCCGGCGTAGCGCTCGTGCGCGCGGTTCATGAGAAAGCACATCGCTTGCTGCGGGCGCTTGATGCCCTCGATCTGCACGGTCACCCAGCGCGGATCGTAGGAGCCGCTCACCATCTCGCGGCGGAAGAGAATGTCGAACTCGGCTTCGGCGATCGCGCGCTCGACGCGCAGCACGACGCCGACGCAGGCGCCGCCCGGCACCAGGCCGAGCATCAAGCCGGGGCAATCGGGCGAGCCACGCCCGAGCTGGGTCCAGAGACAGAAGCGGCGGTGAAAGCCGTTGAGCCGGGCGCGGCGCAGTTCGGCCACGTGAATGCACGGATTCCAGATCAGCGAGCCGTAGGCGAAGATCCACACGTCGCCGGGCGGCGCCTCGGCCAAGAGGCCGCGATAGCAATCGACGATCTGCTGCTCGGTCCAGCGGCCGGGGAGGCCGCCGCGCGCCTCGATCATGCGATCGATGAAACCGTTCTTGATGGCGTCGCGGGTGAGGACCACGGATGGGCGGCGATGTGACATGGCGCATCCGCGCCGGGCGCTGTTGCAAGTCGGTGACGGGCCGCGCTTTATAGCCCGCCTCCACCGCCGCAACCAAGAGGTTCCGCCATCCGCCGCTTCTGGGATTCCTTGTCGCCCAACGGGCGCGGGGCGATGTTCATCCTCGCCGGCACCTTCTTCTTCGCGCTGCAGAGCGCGGGCCTGAAGGAGGTGAGCGAGCGCCTCGATCTCTGGCAGATCGTGTTCCTGCGCTCGGCGTTCTTGACCCTTTTCATCCTGCCGGCGGCCTTGGCGCGCGGCGGCATCGCGACCAGGCGCCCGGTTGCCCATTTCGGGCGCAGCGTGGTCGGCCTCGCCGGTTTCGTGTGCATGCTCTACGCGATCGCGCACGCGCCGCTCGCCGACGTCACCGCGCTCACCTTCACGAAGCAGCTGTTCATGGTGCCGCTCGCGATCGTGCTGCTCGGCGAGGCGGTCGGCTGGCGGCGCTGGGGCGCGGTGCTCGTGGGCTTCCTCGGCGTGCTGATCATGGTGCGCCCGGGCAATGCGGCCTTCGACTGGGCGCTCGCGGCGGCGCTCGGCAACGGATTCTTGACCGCCTGGGTCGCGATCGTGCTGAAGCAGCTTTCGCGCACCGAGCGCCCCGAGACGATGGTGTTCTACTTCGGCTTCTTCTCGGCGCTCTTGATGGCAGTGCCGGCCTTCCTCAACTGGAGCTGGCCGAGTGCCTGGGATTGGGGCGTCATCATCGCCGCTTCGCTGCTCGGCACATTGGGCCAATCCTGCACCGTGCGCGGCTGGGCGGTCGGCGAGGCCTCGGCGATGGCGCCGATGGGCTATGTCTACCTCATCCATGTGGCGCTGCTCGGCTTCTTCATCTTCGGCGAGATCCCGACCGTGTGGACGGTCCTCGGCTCGGGCGTGATCATCGCGGCGACGCTCTATATCGCGCTGCGCGAATCGCGCGCGCGCGCGATTCGCGCAGCGCGATATA
>SBBV01000254.1 GCA_005240015.1 Candidatus Odyssella thessalonicensis
CTTCCCACCCACCCGCAGAACCTGCCGCGCCAGTTCTGGCAGAATGCGCGCTGGTGGGCCGACAACGGCGCCGCGATGGAAGAACGCTGGGCGAAGTGGGTGATCGCGAAATAGCGCGCGGAGCCGCGGCGCCGCCGCCGCCGCTGCTCGTCCTCGCCGGGATCGAGCGCCGCTTCGCCGACGGCCGCGCCGGCGCTGTCACGGCGCTGGCCGGCGTCGATCTCGCGATCAAGCCCGGCGAGTTCTTGACGCTGCTCGGCCCCTCCGGGTCCGGGAAGACGACGCTGCTGAAGGTCGTCGCCGGCTTCGAGCCGCCCGACAAGGGGCGCGTCACACTCGCCGGCCGCGACATCACCGAGCTTTCGCCGGCCAAGCGCAACATCGGCATGGTGTTCCAGCACTACGCGCTGTTCCCGCACATGGCCGCGGCCGCCAACATCGCGTTTCCGCTGGCGATGCGCGGGCTCGCGCGCGCCGCGATCCGTGAGAAGGTGGCCTCGGCGCTGGCCCTCGTCGGCCTCGCCGGCTACGAGGAGCGCCTCCCGCGCCAGCTCTCGGGCGGCCAGCAGCAGCGCGTGGCCCTCGCGCGCGCGCTCGTGTTCGATCCCGCGCTGCTGCTGCTCGACGAGCCGTTCGGCGCGCTCGACCGGAAGCTCCGCGCGCAGATGCAGGTGGAGGTGAAGAGCCTGCAGCGCCGGCTCGGCGTCACCACGTTGTTCGTCACCCACGACCAGGAAGAGGCGCTCGTGCTCTCCGACCGCATCGCGGTGATGAGCCAGGGCCGCATCGCGCAGATCGGCACCGCCGAGGATCTCTATCGCCGGCCGGCGAGCCGCTTCGTCGCCGAGTTCGTCGGCGAGGCCAACATCTTCCGCGGCCGCGCCGGCGTCATCAGCGGGCCGGCCGAAGCGCGCACGGTCGAGGTGAAGCTCGAGAGCGGCGCCATGATGCGCGCGACCTTGGCGCCGGGCGACCGCTCGATCCACTACGGCGCCGACCTGGCGCTCGTCGTGCGGCCCGAGCGCCCGCGACTTGCCAGCGGCAGCGAAGCCGAGAACCGCGTCGCCGGCACCGTCGTCGATGCGACCTATCTCGGTGAGGCCGTGCGCTATCGCGTGGCGCTCGACGGCGGCGGCGAAGTTGTGCTGCGCTGGGGCGCCGACGGCGAGCGCTTGGCCCCTGGCACGCGCATCGAGCTCGGCTGGTCGGCCGCGGACACGAGCGCGGTGCTCTGGGCATGAGCGCGCGCCGGCAAGGCTGGGGGCCGCTCGCCGCGGGCGCGCTGCCGCTGATCTTCCTCGGCGCGCTGTTTCTCTATCCGGTGCTGCGCCTCCTTTTGCTCAGCGTCGAGGACGGCAGCCTCGGCGCGTTCGAGAAGGCCGCGACCGACGCGCTCTACGTCGGCGTGCTGCTCGACACGGTGAAGCTCTCGCTGATCGTGGCGGCACTCTGCCTCGTGCTCGCCTACCCGGTCGCCTACTTCCTCGCAACCGCGTCGCGGGCCTGGGCCGCGCTCGGCTTCGCCTGCCTGTTGCTGCCGTTCTGGTCCAGCATCCTCGTGCGCACCTATGCCTGGACGATCGTGCTGGGCAGGAACGGCCTCGTGAACCGCCTCCTGCTCGATCTCGGCCTTACGGTCGAGCCGCTGCCGCTGCTCAACAACGAGACCGGCGTCGTCATCGGCATGGTGCACGTGCTGCTGCCCTACATGGTGTTCCCGATCTACGCGGTGATGCTGCGCATCGACCGCGATCTCGCCGACGCGGCTTCGGGCCTCGGCGCGTCGCCCTGGCGCGTGTTCACGCGCATCTATTTCCCGCTCACCTTGCCCGGCGCCTTCGCGGGCTCGGTGCTGGTCTTCGTGCTGGCGCTCGGCTTCTTCATCACGCCGGCGATCCTGGGCGGCGGACGCGTGATCACGATCGGGCTCCTGATCGAGCAGCAGGTGCGCCAGTTCCTCGACTGGCCGTTCGCGGCGGCGCTCTCGGTCTTGCTGCTGGCGGCGGCGTTCGCGATCCAAGGCACGTTCCAGCGCGTGCTGCGGGGAGAGACGCGATGGCATTGAAGAAGCGCCGCCCATCGCCCCAGCGCCGCGCCGTCTACGTCGCCGCGGCGGCGGTCTTCGCGTTCCTGATGCTGCCGCTCGCGGTGATCCTGCCGGTGTCGTTCACGTCGTCCGACTATCTCGGCTTCCCGCCGCCCGGCTTCTCGCTGCGCTGGTATCGCGCCTATCTCGCCGATCCGGTTTGGATCGCGGCCACGCTCAGAAGCGTCGCGATCGCCGGCGCCGTCACCGTGCTCGCCACGCTGCTCGGCACGCTGCTCGCCTTCTCGATCGTGCGCGGGCGCTATTGGGGCCGCACGCTGGTGAGCCAGCTCGCGACGGCGCCGCTCGCGGTGCCCACGATCGTCTACTCGGTCGCGGTCTACGGCCTGTTCTCGGCGCTGAAGCTCGCCGGCCACTGGCAGGGCATCGCGCTCGCGCACACCGTGCACGCGCTGCCCTTCGTCGTGCTGATCATGGGTGCCGCGCTGCGCACGGTCGATCCGGCGCAGGAACAGGCGGCGATGGGCCTGGGCGCCTCGCGCTTGGGCGCGATCCTGCGCGTGACCCTGCCGCAGCTGCGACCGGCGCTCGTCTCCTCGGCGTTCCTCGCCTTCATCTCCTCGTTCGACGAGGTCGTGATCGCGATGTTCCTCGGCGGCACCAACATGACCCTGCCCAAGAAGATGTTCGACAACATCCAGATGGAGATCGAGCCCACCGTCGCCGCCGTCGCGATGCTGCAGATCGCGCTCGCGGCGCTGGTGCTGGCGCTCGCCGCCCGCTTCGGCAGCGGCGCGAAGGTGATGAATTAGAAGTCTACGGCGTCTCGCAGGTAGGGGCGCGCTGCGCGCGCCCTCTCTCCGCCGACA
>SBBV01000345.1 GCA_005240015.1 Candidatus Odyssella thessalonicensis
ATCCGATGCTCATCCCGTTCCCGATTGCTTTCCTAGTCGGCGCTTTCGCGACCGATCTCGCCTGCTGGTATCACGGCGTGCAGGTGCGCGCCGACGGCGTCGTCGCGGAGGTGCCCGCGGTGGCGCAGTGCCAGATGAAGGGCAAGAAGCTCGTGCGCGCCTACCCGGTCGAGGAGCGCGCCGGCGCCATCTTCGTGTGGTTCGGGTCGGATGCCGAGGCGCCACCGCCGCCGCTCGTCCTGGCCGAAGAGCTCGTCTCCGACGAATGGAGCCACATGCTCTGCACCGCGCACTGGGCCTGCAATTACCGCTACGCGATCGACAACGTGATGGACCCGATGCACGGCGCCTATCTGCACAGCGCCTCGCATTCGATGGCCGAGGGCGACAAGACCGCGACGATGGCGCTGCGCAAGACCGAGACCGGCTTCATCTTCGAGAAGACCGGCCAGCGCGGCGTGAACTTCGACTGGGTCGAGTTCGCCGAGACCAACTGCGTCTGGCTGCGCCTCGCCATCCCCTATCAGAAGAAATACGGGCCGGGCGGCCCGTTCGGCATCATCGGCATGGCGACGCCGGTCGACGAGCAGCACTGCCGCGTCTTCTTCTGGCGCACGCGCCGCGTTCAGGGCTGGCAGCGGAGCGTCTGGCGCTTCCTCTATCGCAACCGGCTCGAGGGCCTGCACTGGCACGTGCTCGAGCAGGACCGCCTGATCCTCGAGAACATGGCGCCGGACGCGCGGAGCCGCGAGTTCCTCTACGAGCACGACCAGGGCATGGCGCGCGTCAGGAAGCTGCTCGAGAAGCGCGCGCGCGACAAGGTGCGCGCGGCGCAATCCGCCGCCGCGGCCGAATAGGTGAGGCGGATGGCGATCCGGCTTCAGTTCGAGCGCGTGACGAAGAGCTTCCCGCCGCAGCGGCGCGGCGGCGAGGGCGTCACCGCGATCGTGGACGTCGACGTGCGCGTCGCCGACCGCGAGGTGGTGGCGCTGATCGGCCCGTCGGGCTGCGGCAAGAGCACGCTCTTGAACCTCGCCTCCGGCCTCGACCGGCCGAGCCGCGGCCGCGTCTATGTCGACGGCAGCGAGGTGACCGGGCCCAACAGCCACGTCGCCTTCATGCTGCAGCGCGACCTCCTGCTGCCGTGGCGCTCGATCCTCGACAACGTGACGTTCGGCCAGGAGATCCAGCACGTCGAGAGGGAGCGCCGGCGCGAGATCGCGCTTAAGCTGCTCGCCAAGTATCACTTGGGCGATTTCGTCGATCACTATCCGCATCAGCTCTCGGGCGGCATGCGCCAGCGCGCGGCGTTGGCGCGCACGATGGCGATGAACCCCGACGTGCTGCTGCTCGACGAGCCGTTCTCGGCGCTCGATGCGCAGACCAAGATGGTGCTGCAGCAGGACCTGGCGCGCACGCTGTGGGAGGAGAAGAAGACCGCGTTCCTCATCACGCACGATCTGCTCGAGGCGATCGCACTCGCCGACCGCGTGCTGGTGATGTCGCGCCGCCCGGGCCGCATCGTGCGCGAGATCGCGGTGGACCTTCCCGAGCGCAACAATCCGATGGTGCGCCGCCAGCGCCCCGAGATCGGCAAGCTGATGGCCGAGCTGATGTCGCTGCTCGACATCGGCCAGGGCGACCGGCTGGACGGGTGAAGCGATGGCCGAATCCACCCCCACCGCCGCCGTGCCGACCGTGACGCCGCCCGCCGGCGCCGCCGCGCACGAAGCCGAGCGCCTCGCGGCGCCGCCGAGCTTCTGGCGCGCCTACCGGGTGCCGATCTGGAGCGCGATCGTGCTGGTGCTGTTCGTCGCCGGCTGGGAATGGGGGTTCCGCGCGCTCGGCGTGCCCAAATACTTCATCCCGACGCTGAGCGAGATCGGCAGCGAGTTCGTGCGCGCCTACGAGCGCATGGACCTCGTCAACCACACCGCGGTCACCTCGTTCGAGGTGCTGCTCGGCTTCGCGCTCGGCAGCATCCTCGGCATGACCATGGGCTACATCCTCGGCATGTCGCCCACCGCCGAAGTGGTGCTCTCGCCTTACATCCTGGCGCTGCAGATCGCGCCCAAGGTCGCGTTCGCGCCGCTGTTCGTGCTGTGGTTCGGCTTCTCGGTCGAGGCCAAGATGTCGGTCGCGATCCTGGTGGCGGTCCTCGTCGTCTTCTTCCCGATCATGATCAACGTGCTGGGCGCCGTGCGCGCGGTCGATCCGGCGATGATCAACCTCGCGCGCACCTTCAACGCCACGCGCTGGCAGATCTTCTGGAAGATCGAATTCCCGGCCTCGATGCCGGCCCTCTTCTCGGGCCTGCGCATCGGCTCGACGCTCGCGGTGATCGGCGTCACGGTCGGCGAGCTCGTCGGCGGCATCAACCGCGGCCTCGGCTTCCTGCTGCTGAGCGGCGAGACGATGGGGGCACCGCTCGTCTTCCTCGCCATCATCGTGCTGACCGTGATCGGCATCGTCGCCTACTGCGCCGTGATCTTCGCCGAGCGGCGCGTGCTGCACTACATGCCGCGCCGCGACTTCGGCGGAATGAACGCTCAAGGAGGAAAATAGCCATGGACTCGCCGTCCGCTTCCCGCTCCGCCGCCGCGCCCGCGCCCGAGGGCACCAAGCGCTCGCTCGCCGAATGGATGCAGGGGCGCATCGCGCGCTACGAGACGCGCACCTATGACTGGGACGCGCTGAAGTTCCAGGCCGATTACGATCCCAAGTACCGGCGCGCGCAGATGCGCTACCTGGGCACCGGCGGCACCGGCGTCGATGCCGACAGCAACGCCGTGCCGGCCGAGCATTTCACCTTCTCGACCATGGTGCTGCCGCCCGGCTGCGAAGGGCCGCTCCACGTCCATCACGACGTCGAGGAAGTGTTCTTCATGATCCGCGGCAAGGTGCGGCTCTTCTTCGAGAAGGACGGCGAGAAATGGGAGACGGTGCTGGGCGAGCGCGATCTCGTCTCGGTGCCGCCCGGGGTCTATCGCGGCCTCGTCAACGAGCGCGACGAGGAGGCGCTGATGTGCGTGATGCTGGGCTCGCCCAAGCCCACGATCCCCACCTATCCGCCCGATCACCCGCTCGCGAAGATCGACCGGGGGAAGAAAAAGTAGCCTGCGGCCCCTCAGCCGTCATCCTGAGCGAAGCGAAGGATCTCTGGCGGCAGAGGATCGCGTTCAACGAGGAGGCTAGTCGGAGAGAGATGCTTCGCTGCGCTCAGCATGACGATGTGGAATTGGCGAACCCATGACCTCGCTCGCCGGCAAGATCATCGTCGTCACCGGCGCCGGGCGCGGGCTCGGGCGGGCGTTCGCCGAGGGCGCGGCCAAGGCCGGCGCCGCGGCGGTGGTGGTGGCGGAGCTCGTCGACGAATGGGGCCGGGCGACCGTGGCGGCGCTGCAGAAATCGGGGCACGAAGCGATGTTCGTGGCGCTCGATTTGGGCGAGCCGGCCAGCGTGGCGGCGATGGCCGAGGCCGTGGGCCGGCGCTACGGCCGCATCGACGGCCTCGTCAACAACGGCGCCATCGCCACCGGCATCGGCGGCAAGACCTTCGAGGAGATCGACATCGAGACCTGGGACAAGGTCATGCGCGTCAACGTGCGCGGCACCTGGCTCGCGACCAAGGCCTGCGCGCCCTGGCTGCGGAAAGGGACGAGCGGCGCCCGCGTCGTCAACATCGCGTCGGACACGGCGCTCTGGGGCGCGCCGCGCCTCCTGCACTACGTCGCGAGCAAGGGCGCCGTGATCGCGATGACGCGCTCGCTCGCGCGCGAGCTCGGGCCCGACCGCATCGCCGTCAACGCCGTGGCGCCGGGCCTGACCGAAGTCGAAGCGACACAATACGTGCCGAAAGAACGGCACGAGCTCTACGTGCAGGGCCGCGCCATGTCGCGCGCGCAGCAGCCCGAGGACGTGGTCGGCGCCGTGCTCTATCTGCTCTCCGACGGCGCCGCCTTCGTCACCGGCCAGCTGCTGCCGGTGAACGGCGGCTTCGTGCTGCATTGAGGTAAAGATGCGAGGCGCAACCCACCCCGTCATCCTGAGCGAAGCGAAGGATCTCTCTCCGGCGAGCCTCGGCGCCGGCGCCGCGTCCGCGCTGCGGCTCGTGGGCCAGAGATCCTTCGCGCGGGCCTTCGGCCCGTCGCTCAGGATGACGGTCTTCGACCGTCACTTCGCGCTGCATGAGCCGCCGCCGAGCACGCAGAAGCGCGCGCAATGCGGATGGTTGAGCTTCACCGCGCCGGCGGCGTCGGCAAGCCGCGCGCCGAGCTCGAATTGCGGATCGTAGGGCAGGAGCGTGCAGGCGACGACGGCGGGGCGCTCCGCCCCTTTCCGCTTCACGACCATGCGCGAGCTCGCGCACATCATCGCGTCGGGATGCACGCCCAGGATGTCCCAGCAGGCGGTGGTGATCTCGGGCACGTCGAGCGTCGCGTCCATCTCGGGGAACAGCACGAGGCGGCCCGGGTCCTTGGCGTCGAGCACCATGCCGAGCTCGCGGAACAGGCGCTGGTAGCCTTCGCGCAGCTTCTCCTCGCTTTCCTTCCACACCGTGCGACCGGCGACGGCGAGGCTGAAGCCGTTGGCGGCGAGCCAGGCCAAGCCCTCCTTCATCGGCGCCCAGCTTCGGGCACCGCGCTCGAGCTCGTGCAGGGTCGGCGAATAGTGATCGACCGAGACGCGCAGCGTGAGCCGCGCGCCGAAGCGCTCCTTCAGCGAGAGCAGCGCCGCTTTGTGCCGCTGCATCGGCTTCATCGCGTTGGTGAGCACGAGCACGTCGAAGCCGCGCTGGAGCGCCTCTTCGAGCATCGCGATGATGCCGGGGTTCAAGAACGGCTCGCCGCCGGTGAAGCCGATCTCGCGCACCGGCCAGCCGAGCGTCTTGATCTCGTCGAGATACTCGCTCACCTCCGCCGGCGTGAGGTAGACGAGCGCGTCGTTGGTCGGGCTCGATTCGATGTAGCAATTCGTGCAGGTGAGATTGCAGAGCGTGCCCGTGTTGAACCACAGGGTCTCGAGGCGCGACAACGCCACCGAGGCGCGCCGCTCGCCCTTGGCCGTGATGTCGGGATGCCGGAATTTCCGGGGATCGAGCCCCGGCTTCTCTCGGCGCAGCGCTTCGACTGCGGGATTCATCTATGACGTCCCTCCCCAGGCCCCGCCTGCAAATACGCGATTCGCGCGTGCCGCATCTAGGCACGATGTGGCGCTCAAAGCCAACCACGACGAATCCCGCATCGTTCAACAAAATGTCAGTCGCGCGTCAGCAAAAATCGAGCCGTGCGCCTCAACCTCGGCCATAAGGATAAGGCCCTTCGAAATCGCCGATCGGCACGGTGTGGGTCACGAGCCCGGCGCCCTCGCTCCAAATGTGCAGTTGAAAACCGGGCGGCTCGAAGACGTAGCGCAGCGGCGTGCCGGGCACGAGGTCGAGCGCGATCTGATGCGCCGAGGACGGGCAGGTGGTGGCGACCGTGCCGCCGACGCGCGCCTGGATCGAGCGGTGGAGATGGCCCGCCACGATGCGCTCGACGTTCGGATGGCGCGCGATCACGGCCGCGAAGCCGTCGGCATTGGCGAGGCCGTAGCGGTCCATGTGCGGGATGCCGGTGATGAAAGGCGGATGGTGCAGCATCACGATGGTGGGACGCGTCGGCGCCGCCGCGAGCGCGCGTTCGAGCCAGGCGAGGCGCTCCGTGCAGAGCTCGCCGCCGCCTTCGCCGGGGATCAGCGTGTCGAGCGCCACGATGCGCACCGGCCAGTCCTCGAGCACGTATTGGAGGAAGCCCTCGCGCGGCAGGTAACGGTGCGCGGGGAACCCGTCGCGCAGCGCCTCGCGCGCATCGTGATTGCCGGGGATGAGGAAGACCGGCGCCTTCAGCGGCGCGATCAGCCGGGCGAGGTGCGCGTATTCCTCGGGCTTGCCGCCCTCGACAAGGTCGCCGGTCATGAGCACGAGATCGACCGGCGGCTCCAAGCGGTTCACGGCCGCCACCGCCGCAGCGAGGAAGCCGGCCGTGTCCACGCGCCCCATCAGGAGCTTGCCGGGG
Organism: Candidatus Odyssella thessalonicensis; assembly: GCA_005240015.1. GTDB lineage: Bacteria > Pseudomonadota > Alphaproteobacteria > Bin65 > Bin65 > SBBV01. The sequence continues at coordinate 6,057 of SBBV01000345.1, forward strand.
ACGCGGACATGCATGTCGGAGATCTGGGCGATCTGCATCGCGATCAGGAGATAAGCTTGCCCTCCGGCTCGCGGAAGGGATACGGGCCGTCGAAACGGCCGATAGTCACCGTGTGCGTCACGAGCCGGCCGTCGTTCCAGACATGGAGCTGGTAGCCCGGCGGCTCCATCGCGAAGCCGAGCGTGGCGCCGGTGCGCAGGTCGAGCACGATCTGGTGCGCCGGCGAGGGGCACGTGGTGGCCACCGTGCCGCCGACGCGGCACTGGATCGAGCGGTGCAGGTGTCCGGCGATGATGCGCTCGACCTGGGGATGGCGCGCGATCACCGCGGCGAACTTGTCGGCGTTCTTGAGATCGTGGCCGTCCATGAAGCTGATGCCGGTGTGAAACGGCGGATGATGCAGCATCACGACGGTCGGCCGCTTGGGTGCCGCCGCCAGCGTGCGCTTGAGCCAGGCAAGGCGCTCGTCGCAGACCTCGCCGCCGCCTTCGCCGGGAATGAGCGTGTCCACGGCCACGAGGCGCACCGGCCAGTCCTCGATCGTGTAGTTGAGGAAGCCCTGGCGCGGCAGGTAGCGATGCGCGGGAAATCCCTGCCGCATCTCGTCGCGGCCGTCGTGATTGCCGGGCATCAGGAACACCGGCGCCTTCAACGGCGCGATCAGGGCGGCAAAGTGCTCGTATTCGGCCGGCAGCGCGAAATCGACGAGATCGCCGGTCATGACGATGACGTCCGGGGCGGGGTCGAGCGCGTTCACATGCGCCACCGCCGCGGCGAGAAACTTCGCGGTGTCGACGCGGCGATAGGCGAGCTTGCCGGGGATGCGGATATGGGTGTCGGTGATCTGGGCGATGATCATGCCCGGTCCTTCAAGGTGAGCAGTGCGCCCGGCTCGATGGCGAGGCCGACGCGATCCCCGCGCGCGAACTGGCGCCGCGCGCCGGTTTCGACGACGAGCGGCGGCCCGTCGCCGGCGGAAACGAAGAGCCGCGTGCGGTCGCCCAAGAAGAAGGCCGAAATCACCTCGCCGGCAAGGTGCGCGCTCTCGGTTTCGCCGGCAAGGCGCACGGCTTCGGGGCGGAACAGCACCTCGCGTGCACCGGGCGGCCCCTCGGGCCAGGGAATGGCGCCCGCGGCCGAGACGAAGCGCCCGTCGCTGACCGTGCCGGCGAGCCGGTTCATCGTACCGATGAACTCGGCGACGAAGCGCGTCGCCGGGGCCTGGTAGATCTCGCGCGGCGTGCCCGATTGCGCGACGCGGCCGTGGTCCATCACCACAATGCGGTCGCCGAGCGCCATCGCCTCGGCCTGGTCGTGCGTGACGTACACGGCGGTGATGCCGAGCCGGCGCAGCAGCGCGTCGATCTCGACGCGCAGCGCATCGCGGAGCTTGGCGTCGAGCGCCGTCAGCGGCTCGTCGAGCAAGAGGGCGCGCGGGCGCACCGCGAGCGCGCGCGCAAGGGCGACGCGCTGGCGCTGGCCGCCCGAGAGCTGATCGATGCGCCGGTGCGCGAGCGCCTCGATGCGCATCATCGCCAGCATCTCGCCGACGCGCGCCGCGCGCTCGGCGAGATGCTGGCGATGATG
>SBBV01000182.1 GCA_005240015.1 Candidatus Odyssella thessalonicensis
AGGGTGCTGCGATGAGCGCGCTCTCGCTCAGCGGCGTCACCAAATACTTCTTCCGCGGCACGCCCAACGAAGTGCGCGCGCTCGACCGCATCGATCTCGAGGTGGCGGCGGGCGACTTCGTCACCGTCATCGGCTCCAACGGCGCCGGAAAGTCGACGCTGGTCAAGGCCATCGCCGGGCTTGCCATCCCCGACGAAGGCCGGATCGTGTTCGAGGGGCGCGACATCACGCACGAGCCGGTCTATCGGCGCGCTGCCGCCATCGGCCGAATTGCCCAGGACCCGGGCGAGAGCACCTGCGCGATCCTCACCATCGAGGAGAATCTGGCACTGGCCGAGAAGCGCGGGCGGCGCCGCGGCCTCGCCATCGGCGTCACCGACGAAGGGCGCGCGCGCTACCGCGCGGCGCTGGCGCCGATCGGGCTCAGCCTCGAAACGCGCCTCGCCACGCGCATCGCCACGCTCTCGGGCGGCCAGCGCCAGACGCTGGCCCTGTTGATGGCCACGATCTCGGGCTCGCGCCTCTTGCTGCTCGACGAGCACCTGGCCAGCCTCGACCCCAAGACCGCCGAGATCGTGATGGCGCTCACCGGCCGCCTCGTCGCCGCGCAGCGGCTCACCACGCTGATGATCACGCACAACATGCAGGACGCGATCCGCTGGGGAAACCGCCTCCTGATGATGCATGCCGGGCGCATCATCTTCGACGCGACGGGGGCGGAAAAGGCGGCGCTCACCGTGCCGGCGCTGGTGGCCAAGTTCCACGAGGCCGGCCACGCCGATCTGACCGACGACCGAGTCCTCCTCGCGCCTTGAACCCGCTAGTATGGCGGCTCCGGCGCGTTCCGCCGGCAACGAGGGAGGAGGTTTTCATGTTCGCGACACTTGGTCTATCGCGCCGCGCTGCCTTGGCCGCGGCGGCAATCCTGGCCGCCGCGCCGGCGCTCGCGCAGCAGCGCACCGCGCCCGAGCTGGGGCGCACCTATCGCATCGGCTATGCGCAGATCGTCGATCACCCGGCGCTCAACGCGACGCGCCAGGGATTCCTCGACGGCCTCAAGGCGGCCGGGTTCGAGGTCGGCAAGAACCTGGTGTTCGACTACCAGAACGCGCAGGGCAATCCCGGCACCGCGCGCAACATCATCGAGAAGTTCATGGCCGACAAGGTCGACCTGCTCGCGCCCTGCACCACGCCGGTGGTGCTGGCGGCGCTGCGGCTCACCCAGGGCAAGACCGACATTCCGGTGGCGTTCGGCTGCGTCACCAATCCGATCGAGACCGGCGTCTTGAAGAGCCTCACCGCGCCGACCGGCACCAACGTCACCGGCTTCTACACGATCCCGCCGGTGAAGCGGAACTTCGACATCTTCCTCGCGATCAAGCCCGGCTTGAAGACGATCGGCACGATCTACAATTCGGGCGAGACCAACTCGCAGGCGCTCAACAAGCTGTCGAAGGCGGAGGCCGAGAAGCGCGGCATCAAGTGGGTCGAGGTCACGGTCACCTCGAGCGCCGAGATCAAGAACGCCGCCGAATCGCTGATCGGCAAGGTGGACGCGATCGTGACGCCGCAGGACAATACCGTTGCCTCGGCCTACGAGGCGGTGATCAAGGCCTCACGCGAGGCCAAGATCCCGTGGTTCTCGCTCGACGTGCTCGCGGTCGAGCGCGGCGCCATCGCCGCGGTGGCGCAGCACCAGTATCAGAACGGCGTCGACTGGGCGCGCAAGGTGGCGGTCCCGGTGCTGCTCGGCAAGAAGCCGGGCGAGCTGCTCGCGGTCGAGGCGGAGGTGTTCGAGGTGCGCGTCAACACCGCCGCCGCCAAGGCCTCCGGGCTCACCATCCCCGAGCCGATCGTGAAGTCGGCGAGCAAGGTGTTCGACAAGTAGAGCTTGGTCGCGCGGCTTGCATGGCAGATCGGGTCTACGTCTACATCTTGGCCAGCAGGCCGCGCGGCGTTCTCTACACGGGCGTGACGTCGAACCTGCCATTGCGCGCCGAGCAGCACAAATCCCGTGCCGTTCCTGGCTTCACCGCGAAATACGGAGTGAACCGGCTCGTCTGGTTCCAAGGCTTCGAGGACATCCGCGATGCGATCGACCATGAAAAGCGCGTAAAACGTTGGCGGCGCGAATGGAAGATCAAGCTGATCGAAGCATCGAACCCGAATTGGGAGGAGCTTCACCCCTGGTGATGCAAAACCCTCATTGATGTCGTCCCGGGCGCAGCGCAGCACTCGCCCTGTCTTGCGCGTGGTGCGCTGCAGACCCGGGACCTAAGCGAGGCAATCACCGCGCTGCTTCAGCAGCTGAGCCCTTGGCGGTGAGCGCTCAGCGGTGGAGTCGCTTTCGGCGCCCGCGCTTTACCCCGGGTCCCGGATCAGCAGTGCACCACGCGCAAGTAAGGGCGCGTGCTGCACTGCATCCGGGACGACATGATCGATTTGGCGCTCAGTTGGCTATCGCCTACGAAACCGCTCGCCGAGATAGGCCGCGAGGTCGATCTTTTCGATGCCGGGGAATTTCCGGCGCGCGAATTGGGGCTTCATGGCCACCGGATAGGTGGCGTCGAGCGCGAGCTTGCCCTTGTGGAGGCCGGCGACGTCGGAGCGCGGGAAGCCGGCCACGCCTTCCTGGCGCTGCACGCCGGAGTCGGGCGAGAAGCGCGTGTGGATCGCCCAGAACACCTCCTCGGCGTCGTGCGGGTTGACGTCGGCGTCGACCACGACGACGAACTTCATCCAGCGATGCGCGCCCAATGCCGCGGCCATCGCCGCCTTGGCCTCTTCGTCGCGGGATTTCTCGATGGCGACGACGCAGCCGAGGATCTGGCCCGGGCAGCCGACATCGACGACGCGCGCGTGGGGCGAGACCGCCTTCCAGATCTCGGTCTGGAGCATGAGGCTCAAGAGGGCCAAGTCTTCCGTGCCGCCGGCGAGGATCACGTGGTAGATCGCGTCGCGCCGGCGCGTGATCGCGCGCGCGCGGAAGACGTGGTTGCGCCCCACCTCGACATAGGCGTCCATGAACTCGCCGAACGGCCCTTCCTCTTCGCGCAGCTTCGGCACGATCTCGCCTTCGATCACCATTTCGGCGTCGGCGGGTACGAGCAGCGGCACGGTCTTGGCCTCGGCGACGCGCAGCGGCGCGCCCTGCCAGGCGCCGGCGACCGCGAGCTCGTCCGACTCGTAGGGGATCTTCGACGCGGCGGCGAGCATCAGCGCCGGGGGCGCGCCGATCACGATCGCGGCCGGCAGCGGCTTCTCCGCCGCCTCGGCCGCCGCCTGGTATTGCCCCAAATGCTGCGGCGGCATCATGCGCACGCGCATGCGGTCGCCGCCCACAAGCTGCGCGCGATTCCAGGACGCGTTGTAGACGCCCGTCTCGGGATGGCGCGCCAGGAAGATGCCGGCGGTGACATAGGCGCCGGCATCGCGTTCGGAGTGGATCACCTGCGGGACGTCGCGCGCCACGTCGAGCCGGTCTGCACCGAGCACGATCTCGTGCACGGGCGCGGCGGCGACGAACTCGGGCGCGAGCGCCTTGGCCTCGCGCGCGGCGAGATCGGGCAGGAGCAGCTCGGGCGCCAGGCCGAGCGCCGCCGCCAGCGTCTCGCGCCGCGACATCACATTGGTCGCGACCGGCGTCGGGCTGCCCTTCACGTTCTCGAACAGAAGGCCGACATTGGGGCCCTGCTGCGTCTTCCGCAGAACGGCGGTGAGCTCGTAGGCCGGATCGACCGGCCGCTTCACGTGTGCGAGCAGCCCGCGTTCGTCGAGCCAGCGCAAGAGATCGCGGAAC
>SBBV01000195.1 GCA_005240015.1 Candidatus Odyssella thessalonicensis
AGAAAGGGCGGGCGGGCCTCTCGAAGCTCTGGGCGATGACGCCGGCCGGCGGCGCCGGCAAGCTCCCGGCCTTCGCGGCGCTGTCGAGCCTGCGCGGCGGCGACGGTCGCGACGGTGGTAAGAGCCACCTTGACGCTCGCAAGGGCGAGCTTACGGGCGATCGCCAGATTCTCGCGGCGCTCATGGATCTCCAGAGCGCCGATCCGCAGGCGGTCGAGAGCCTCTTCAAGAAGAAGCTGCTCGCCAGGAACCGCGTGCTCACCTTTGCCGACTTCACCTGGGGCAAGGAAGCCGACATCGAGGACATGTTCGACGTCGATTTCTACCTGCGCCTCGTGAACGAGGATTACCGGCTGATGGAGACGAGCCCGATCTCGGCGCTGGGCCTGGCGCCGGGCGGCCGCATCGTCCGCCGCCTGGAAGCGCATTTCGCGCAGCATCCGCTGCCGATGAACCAGGGCTTCCGCCGCGAGCGCCCGGCGCGTTACTTCGCCGAGAACCTGGCGCAGCTCAAATCGGCGCTCTCGCCCGCCACCTTCGCCCGTTTCGAGACGCTGTTCGAGCAGCTCAACAGGCTGCTGTGAGGGGAGGGCGGGGACCCCAGGTGGTTCTGCCTCGAGCCCTTCCGCTTTCGGCGCAGACAAACGTAGACATTCGTAGGCAAACGCGGCGCATCGGGCGGACTTGGGCGGGGCATTTGGGCCTCGCCGCGGCAGTCGCCGAGCGGCCCTCTTCGCCGCTGAAAAGCCAAGCTTCGGAAAAGAGTTGGCTTCGCTTGGCTTTTGTTGGCTTTGCTTGGCTTTTTCGCGGAGCCGACCTTGGCTTTGCTTGGCTTTTTGGAGCGCCCCACCTTGGCTTTTGTTGGCTTTTTCGTGCGCCGAGGTTGGCTTCTTGAGCCGGCGCGCGGGGCGCCCGCCGAGGCGCCGCTCGGGCCCCGACGCGAATACCCGGTTCGCGCGCGGACATGGCTCCGCGGTACGCAATCTTGCCGATCTACTTTTCCAAACAGCGCGAACGTCGGCCCGCCGAATCGGCGCGCGACCGCTCGAGCCCCAGCTTGGGGCTCGCGCCGTATGGAACATTTAGCGAACATTATCAAGCGCGAATTTCCGCACGCGCTTCGGCCTTGCATCGGCCGCGCGCGGCGGCGACGCTCGCCGGATCGGCCGCGCTGCGGCCGCGCAGGGCAGGTGCCATGAACGACGCACGCTCCGGCCGCTATCCGATCGAGCGGAGCGCCGGCGAGATCGAGCGGCTCGAGATCCAGAGCGCCGCGATGGCGCCCGACGCCGCGGTCCTGCTCGACCGCATCGGCGTCGAGCCGGGCTGGGCCTGCCTCGACCTCGGCTGCGGGCCGGGCGGCATCACGGCGCTGATGAAACAGCGCGCGGGGGATGCCGGCCGTGTCGTCGGCCTCGACGCCGATCCCGTTTTCCTCGCGCATGCGCGCCAGCGCGTGCCCGGCGCCGAGTTCATCCAGGGCGACGCCTACCGCACCGCGCTCGCCGCCGCGAGCTTCGATCTCGTGCACATGCGCTTCGTCGCCGGCACGGCGGGTGCGCCCGAGACCTTGCTCGCCGAAGCGATGCGCCTCGCGCGCCCGGGCGGCGTCGTGGCGCTCCAGGAGGCCGACATCGCGACGCTCGAATGCCATCCGTCCAACGCCGCGTGGACGCGCCTCCGCGCGCTGCTCGAAGCCGTCTTCGTCGCGGCCGGCGATCCGCACATGGGCCGCCGCCTCTACGCGCTCGCGCTCGGGGCCGGCCTCGCCGACCTGCACTACCGCCCGTTCCTCGTCGGCGTGCGCGCCGGCGATCCCATGTCCGACTATCTCCCCGCCACGATCTCCTCGCTGCGCAACGTGATCCTCGCGCGCCGGCTCATCGCCGCCGCCGAGCTCGAGGCCGCGCTCGCCCAATGCCGCGCCCACCTCGCCGATCCGGAGACGATCTTCAACACCTACACCGTGGCGCAGGTATGGGGGCGGGTCCGGCGATGAACCTCGCACGCTCCGGCCACTACCCGATCGCGCGCAGCGCCGGCGAGATCGAGCGCCTGTTTATCCAGTCCGCGGCGATGGCGCCCGACGCCGCGATCATGCTGGAGCGCATCGGCGTGGCACCGGGCTGGGCGTGCCTGGACCTGGGCTGCGGGCCGGGTGGCATCACGGCGCTGATGAAGGCGCGCGTCGGTGCCCTGGGCCGTGTCGTGGGCCTCGATGCCGATCCCGCCATGCTCGAACACGCGCGCGCCGCCGTGCCCGGCGTCGAGTTCGTCGCGGGCGACGCCTATCGCACCGGCCTTCCGGCGGCGGGCTTCGATCTCGTGCACATGCGCTTTCTCGCCGGCACCGCCGGATCGCCCGATGCGCTGATCGCCGAGGCGATGCGGCTCGCGCGTCCGGACGGTGTCGTCGCCCTGCAAGAGGCCGACACCGCGACGCTCGAATGCTACCCGCCGCATCCCGCCTGGACGCGCCTCCGCGCCGCGTGCGAGGCCGTCTTCGTCGCCGCCGGCAGCGACATCGCGATCGGCCGCCGCCTCTACGCGCTCGCGCGGCGCGCCGGCCTCGCCGACGTGCAGTACCGGCCGTTCCTCATCGGCGTGCACGCGGGCGAGCCGATGACCGACTATCTTCCTTCGATCGCCGAATCGATGCGCGGCACGCTCCTGACGCGCGGGCCCATCTCCGCCGCCGAGCTCGACGCGGCCATCGCCGAATGCCGCGCGCATCTCGCCAAGCCCGACACGATCTTCACCACCTGCACCATCGCGCAGGTGTGGGGGCGGGTCGTGGGCGCCGACCCCAGAGTCCGCTCGTTATAGTTGTAGCACCGCCTTGGGCGCAACCTGTTGCGCGAAGGACCCGGCGCGCCGTATAACCGATTCCCCAAATCATCCAAGCACGCGATGGGCTTCGACATTCTC
>SBBV01000470.1 GCA_005240015.1 Candidatus Odyssella thessalonicensis
AATTGGCGCCGCCGATGGCTTCCTGGGTGCCCTTGCCGTCGGGATCGATCTCGTCCTTGGGTAGCGCCACCTCGAGCGTGAGGTTGGTCTGGAGGAACGCGCTCCAGCCCGCGCTCACCACCGAGAACAGCAGGAAGCCCAGCATCAGCACCGCGAACACGATCGCGCCGATGCCATAGAGGCGGAAGCGCCGCTCCGCGCGCCGCCGGCGGCGGATGCCGCGCGCCACCAGCTTGCGCTGCTGCTCCGACGGGATGAAGGCGGACCGGACGTCAGTCATACTTTTCGCGGTAGCGCTGCACGACGCGCAGCGCGATGATGTTGAGGCCGAGCGTGACGATGAAGAGCACGAGGCCGAGCGCAAAGGCCGACAGGGTCTTGGCGCTGTCGAACTCCTGATCGCCGACCAAGAGCGTCACGATCTGCACGGTGACGGTGGTGACGTTGTCGAGCGGGTTGGCGGTGAGCTTGGCGGCGAGCCCCGCCGCCATCACCACGATCATGGTTTCGCCGACCGCGCGCGAGACGCCGAGCAAGAGCGCGCCGACGATGCCGGGGAGCGCCGCCGGGATCACGACGCTCTTGATCGTCTCCGAACGCGTGGCGCCGAGCCCCAAGGAGCCGTCGCGCAGCGCTTGCGGCACCGCGTTGATGACGTCGTCCGACAGCGAGGAGACATAGGGGATGATCATGATGCCCATGACCAGCCCCGCCGCGAGCGCGCTTTCCGAGGCCGTCTCGAGCCCGAGCGAGAGCCCGGCATCGCGCACGATGGGCGCCACGACCAGCGCCGCGAAGAAGCCGTAGACCACCGTGGGGATGCCGGCCAGGATCTCCATGATCGGCTTCACCCAGTTGCGCACGCGCGGCGAGGCGTATTCCGAGAGATAGATCGCCGAGAAGAGGCCGACCGGCCCCGCCACCAGCATCGCGATCACGGTGATGAGCAGCGTGCCGGTGAAGACCGGGACCGCGCCGAATGCACCCGACGAGCCCACCTGATCCGCCCGCAGCGCCTCCTGCGGGCTCCAGCGGAGGCCGAACAGGAACTCGCCGATCGGCACGCGATCGAAGAAGCGCAGCGCCTCAAACAGCAACGACAGCACGATGCCGATCGTGGTGAAGATCGCGATGGTCGAGGCGAGGATCAGGAACCAGCGCACGACGCGCTCGACCGCGTTGCGCGCGCGCAGCGAGGGGTTGATGCGGCGGAACGCGATGAAGGTGCCGAGGCTCACGACCAGCAGCACCGCCGCCAGCAGGATCCAGCGGCTCAGTGCCACGAGCGAGCGGTAGTGCTCGGCCGCGGCGGCGACGGCCGGGTCGGGCTGCGCGCGCACGATGTTGCCGGTCGCGATGTTGCGGATGTCGGACATCAAGAGCGACATGCGGTCGGGCGAGAGGCCGCGCAGCTGCTCCGGCAGCGCTGCCCGCACCAGCCATTCGATCACCGCGTTCTGCGCCGCGATCCAGACGAGGAACAGGATCAGCGCCGGCACGCCCGCCCACACCACGATGTAGAGGCCGTGATAGCTCGGCAGCGAGTGCAGCGTGCGCAACGCGCCGCCGGCCGAGACCACGGCGCGGCGGCGGCCGAGATAGAATCCGACGCAGGACAGAACCAGCAGCACTGCCAGGATGACCGGATAGTCCATGCCCTGCTCTTCTGGTCCCGGCGCTCAATGAACTCCAAGACGGAGAAGCGGAGCCGCTCCCGCACACAGGGGCGCGGAAGCGGCGCGCCCACCTACATGCTGAGATTGTCCATCGTCTTCGCCGACTCGTTCACCTTCTTGAACTCGGCATCCGGCAGCGGCACCAAGCCCTTGCCGGCGAGGTAGCCGCGCTTGCCCATCGCGCGGGCGCTCGTGTACTCGGCGACGAACTCCTTGATGCCCGGCACCACGCCCATGTGCGCCTTCTTAACGTAGACGTACATGTCGCGCGCGATCGGGTATTTGCCGCTCGAGATCGTCTCGAAGGTGGGCTCGACGCCGTTGACCGTCTTGCCGATCAGCCGGTCCTTGTTCTGGTCGAGGAAGCTGAAGCCGAAGACGCCGACCGCGTTGGGATTGGCGACCAGCTTCTGGACGATCACGTTGTCGTTCTCGCCGGCTTCGACATAGGCGCCGTCCTCGCGGACGCCCTGGCACACCGCCTTGTGCTTCTTGGCGTCGCTCTTCTCGAGCGCCTTCAGCGACGCGAAGCTGTTGCAGCCGGCCTCGAGCGCGAGCTCGTTGAACGAATCGCGCGTGCCCGAGGTCGGCGGCGGGCCGAGCACTTCGATCTTCGCCGCCGGGAAAGACGGGTCGACGTCCTTCCAGGTCCTGTTGGGATTGGCGATCAGCTTGCCGCCGTCTTTGTTGCCCTCGGGCACTTCCTTGGCGAGCGCGAGGAACAGCTGGCCGAGCGTCAGGTTGAACTTCGGTCCGTTCTTCGCCTGGGCGATGGCGATGCCGTCGAAGCCGACCTTGATCTCGTAGATGTCCTTGACGCCGTTCTTCACGCAGTCGCCGAATTCGCTCTTCTTCATGCGGCGCGACGCGTTGGTGAGATCGGGATGCTGGTCGCCGACGCCGGCGCAGAACAGCTTCATGCCGCCGCCGGTGCCGGTCGACTCGACCACCGGCGCCTTGAACTTGCCGGCCTTGGCGAAGCGCTCGGCCACCGTGGTGGTGAACGGGTAGACGGTGGACGATCCGACGATGCGGATCTGGTCGCGGGCATAGGCCTGGCCCGCCAGCGCGACGGTCGCGGCCGCCGCCAAAAGCAACGCTTTCTTCACCTCACACCTCCTTTGAGACGTTTCGGGCGCCGGTCGGCCGGCCCCGTCAATGTCAATGGCCCGCTCGCATGCGGGGTCCGCGGCGGGACGGACGCTTTTGCTGTTCGGGGCGTGTCCGGCGCCGCGGCGGTGGCGGCAAACTAGTAACCACGGACAACAGTATTATTACGCCAACGTGTCAGTTTTATTGCAGTGCCGCGCCGCCAAGGCGTTGGCCCCGCTTGATATTTAACGCTAGTGAGCGGACGAAGCCGGCAGATACACCGAGAACCGGCTGCCCTGGCCGAGCTTGCTTTCGATCGCGAGCCGCCCGCCATGCCGGTTCAAGATGTGCTTCACGATCGCGAGGCCAAGGCCGGTGCCGCCGAGCTGGCGCGAGCGTCCGCGGTCCACCCGGTAGAACCGCTCGGTGAGCCGCGAGAGGTGCTCGGGCGGAACCCCCTCGCCCTGGTCGATCACGGCCACCTCCACGGCCTCGCTCGGCCGCCGCTCGCGCGGGTCCCGCGACGGCGGAAGCCGCTCGCCGGCGCGCCGCGCCACCGCGATCACGACCGGCGTGCCCTCGCGGCCGTACTTGATCGCATTGTCGAGCAGGTTCTGGAACACCTGGATGAGCTGGTCGCGATCGCCGATGACTTCGAGCGCGTCGTTGGGCGCCGTGCCGCGCTCGAGGCGAAACGTGATGCGGCGGGTCATCGCCTGCACCTGCAGCGTCTCCATGAGATTCTGCAGCATCGGCAGCAGTGCCACGCGGCCGGTCGGCGGCTGGTGCTCCTCGAGCTCGATGCGCGAGAGCGACATGATGTCGTCGACGAGCCGGCGCATGCGCGCCGCCTGGTCCTGCATGATCTCGAGGAAGCGCTGGCGCGCCTCGGCGTCGCCGGCGGCGGGGTTGGCGTCGAGCACCGTGCGGTTGCGG
>SBBV01000577.1 GCA_005240015.1 Candidatus Odyssella thessalonicensis
AAGGGGCGTCCCGCGCGGCTCTCGTTCCTGGTCTTCGATCTCCTGCGCCTCGACGGCGAGGATCTGCGCCCCTGGCGATCGAGCACGCAGACCTCGCCGTCGATGATCGCGTCCTCGGCGCGGATCGCGCCGAGCGCCGCGGCGACCTGATGGAAGCGGCGGCTCCAGTCGAGCGTCTTGCGGCTGAGGAGCCGCGCCGCGCCCCCCGCTTCGACGTAGGCAAGCACGCGGACGCCGCCGAACGCGATCTCGTGAACCCAGGCGTCGCCCTCGGGAACCTGTTCCCGGACCGATGCGAGTTGCGGCGGGATGAATTCGCGCATGGCGCGGCCATTGTCGCGGCAGACCGGTCCCGGCGCAATCAGCCGCGCGCGGCGAAGAAGGCGCGCAATTCCGTGATGGTCTCGGCGGGGTTCGCTTCGGGAAAGAAATGTCCGCCGTCGATCGCGCGCCCGGTCGCGTCCGCGGCCCAGGCGCGCCAGATCGCGAGCGGCCCGCCCGCGTCGCGATACCAAGTGTCGAGCGGGCCGCCCGCGCTCCACAGCGCGAGCGTCGGGCACGCGAAGCGCCGGCCGGCGCATCGGTCCTGCGCGTCGCACGCGACGTCGAGCGTGGCGGCGGCGCGGTATTCCTCGCAGATCGCATGCGCCGTTGCAGGATCGCGGAGCGCTTCGACGTAGGCGGCGCGGATCTCGGGCGGAAAGCTTGCGCGATCCGAGCCCCAGCCGCCGAGCGCATGGTCGAGGACGATCTCGGGATCGGCCAGGAGGAGGCGCTCGGGCAGCGGCTCGGCCTGCGCCAGCAGCGACCACGGCCAGAATGCGAGCACTAATCGCGCATCGGCGCGCTGGAACGCTTCGCCCGTCGGCACGATGTCGAGCACCGCGAGGCGCGCAACGCGGCTGGCGTGATCGAGCGCCATCCGGTAGGCGACGCGCGCGCCGCGATCGTGGCCGGCCACCGCGAAGCGCGGGAAGCCCAGCGCTTCCATCAGCCGCACCATGTCGAGCGCCATGGCGCTCTTCGCATAGGGCCCGTGATCGGGCGCCGAGGCGGGCTTGCCACTGGCGCCGTAGCCGCGCAGGTCGGCGCAGACGACGGTGAACGCGTCGGCCAAGGCCGGCGCCACGCGGTGCCACATCAAGTGCGTCTCGGGAAATCCATGCAGCAGCAGTAGCGGCGGGCCGCTGCCCTTGCGGCGGATGAAGATTGCCACCTCGCCGACATCGACCAGCGCCGTCTCGAATTCGGTGAACATGTCCGTCCGTTCCTCCGAGCAAGGAACGAGCAGCACCCTGGGGAGGCCGACACCCGAGAGGTTTTTTTCCCGCGAAGGCGGGAAGCCACGCAGCGTCTCCGCCGCACGGCAGCATCATGCACGGGATTGGCCTGGACCGCGCTCTCGCGGGGAGGACAGGGTCTTTCGTTCTCTATCTACTGCGCCGGCACGTCGTAGGTGATCGTGCAGGGCAACTCGCCGATCTGAATGTAGCGCACGGTGTTGCGGCGCGCCGTGTCGTTCCAGGTGTCGATCGTGGCGAAGGATTGCCGGTGCGACTGGATCGGCTTGCCCAGGTCGCGCGTCAGCACGGCAAGAAGCTCGGTGCATTCGGTGCCGCTGATGCGCTCGAGCGCCACCTTGGCGAGCTTGTTGTCGGCGTCGAAGTGGAAGAAGACGTGGAAATTGGCGCCCGCGCCCTGAAACGTGCCGAGCGCGCGCCCGGTCAGCTTCGGATAGGTCTTGCCCTGCGGAGGCGGCCCGAGCCGCGCCGCCCCGTTCGAGGCCGCGACGACTTCGTCGGGGGTCATGCCCCAGCGCGTGTAATACCAATCGGCGCGCGCCTCCGCGGCGCCTGCGCCCAGCGACGCGATCACAAACAATGCATACGAGCTCTTCGCCATCACGCGGCCTCCCCTGCCCCAGATGCAAATGGCCTTCGCCAAGAGTACAGGAAATACGAAAGTAGTGGCGACCCCAAAATCCCGGTTGACCCGGCTGTCCGGCGCGGTCCCTTCCCGCTTCGCGCGAAGCGCGCGCTGCGCTAGGGTCATGGCGTGCAACGATGGGCGGCGCGATGGCCGGCTTCGAGAAGGAATACGTGCTGGGCGAAGCGAGCTGGCGACAGCGGCTCGCACGCGATTGGCGGCTCGCCACTCACCTGCTGCGCGTGTTCTGGATGTGGGCGACCGTGGGGCGCAAGCTGCGCCGCGCCACCGAAGAAGCCGAGCGGGAAGGCCGCGCGCTGACGATCGACCGGCTGCGCCGGGGCCGCGTATGAGTACGTCAGCACCATCGTGGCCGCCACCGCCGGTCTACGCGTTCGCCTACGGGTCGGCGCCGCCCTCGGGCAACGCGATCAACGGCCTCGGCGAGACCAAGTGGCGCCGTGCGCGCGAGCTCTTTCACGGCTCGGGCGCGCGCCCGCTCGAATGGGAGGCGCTCCAGAGCTATTTCGGCATGATCGTGCCGCTGCGGCTGCTGCTGCTCTGGATGTCGATCCGCTGGGCGGCGCGCAACTCCAACGGAACGGTGGCGAAGCGGAAGCGCGTCTTCGCCTCGCCTGCGGACGCGGCCGCGCACGTCAAGGACGTGGCGCGGCTCTTCGGCGCCGAGCAGGTCGGCACCGGCGCGGTCACCGAGGACTGTGTCTACGACAGCTTCACGATCACGCTGCCGCACGCGGCCGTTGTCGCGGTGGCGCACGATCCCCGCGACATGAGGTCCTCGCCCGACCGGGCGAGCGGCATCGGCACGATGCGCGCCTACAAGAAGGCCGGCCGCGCGGCCCTCAAGCTCGCCAAATACATCCGGAAGATGGGCTGGCGCGCCATCGCCTATGGCCAGAGCGCCGAGGTGCTGCACATCCCGCTCGCGATCAATGCCGGCATCGGCGAGCTCGGCAAGCACGGCTCGCTCATCTCGAAGGAGATCGGCACGAGCTTCCGCCTCGCCGCCGTGCTCACCGATCTGCCGCTCGCGCATGACGGCCCGGTCGACATCGGCGTCGAGGATCTCTGCGCCACGTGTCTGCGCTGCGCCACCGACTGCCCGCCCGGCGCCATCGCCAACGAGAAGCAGTTCGTGCGCGGCGTGGAGAAGTGGTACGTCGATTTCGACAAATGCGTGCCGTATTTCGTCAAGACCTATGGCTGCGGCTATTGCCTCGAGGTCTGCCCCTGGGCCGATGGCGGGCGCGCCTCCTGGCTCTCCGAGCGGCTCCTGGCGAAACGCGCGCAGCCCGCGCCCGCACCGGCGCGCTGAGCCCGCGGCCGCACTTCGCGTGGTCGCGCCTTCGCGCTAGTTGCGATGCATCTGCTGGTGCCGCAGCAAGTGGCGGTGATTGGGCGTCTCGTGCTCGGTGAAGTGCGGATAGCGCGGCGCCTGGTCCGGCCCCACCTCGGTGCAGCGGCCGCCGCGCGCGATGATGGCGCTCACCCACTCGCGATCGGCTTCGCCGGCCTCGTAGGCCGGGCCGATCGGGCGGCCGTCGATCGTGTAGCACTGGCCCGCACGCGCCGCGCCGGCGCCGGCGGCCAGCGACCCCACGAGAATCGCGACAGCGAGAAATCTCGTCATGGCGTCCTCCTTGCGCGCCGATGGCGGGCCAAGGGCGCGCGAGCGGTCTTCATCTTTTGCTGAATCTAAGTCGCGGCCGCTAAACCGGCGCTGAGCGCGACATTCATTTGGCGTTCAGCGAGCGCGCCGACCGGCGCTGTTATGTGATCCGCTCCTGCTCTTGAACCGCGGCAGCGCATCAAGGCGCGACGTTGTGGCGCGCGAACCATGCCCGCCGTTTGGCGTTGCGCGGGATATCGCGGTTCGCCGGAGTGGGCACATGGCCGATACCCATCGCGACGTCGAGGCGCTCGAGACGCTGGCCTCGACCTTGACCGAAAGCATCGAGGGCTACGAAGCGGCGGCGGAAGCCGCGAAGGGCAGCAGCCTCGGCGGCGTGCTGCACCGGAAGGCGCGCGAGCGCGAGGTGATCTCACGCCGCTTTCGCCAGCGCATCGCGGCGCTCGGCGGCAATCCAGTGGCCGGCGCGTCGGATGCGGCGCCGCATCATCCGTTTCACAATCTGCGCCGGCTGCTCGCGGAAAACCGAGAGGCGGCGGTCGCCGAAGTCGCGCGCAGCGAGGAATATTTGAAGCAGTGCTTCGAGTCGTGCCTCAGCGACCCGCAACTCAATCCCGATACCAAGGCGCTCCTCAGCGGAACCTATGACCGCGTGAAGTTCGACGACGCGCAGTGGGATCAGCTGACGCACGCCGCTCGATAAGGCGCGAGACGCGGGTTACCGCGCGGTGATCGCGATCGAATTGAGATAGCGGGCGGTGTCGGCGCTCGCGTCCTGGCCGGCGCGGACGAGGATGATCCACATATAGACGCGCTTGCCATCGACGACGACTTTGCCGGCGCCGCTGCCGCCGTTGGCCAGCGCATAGGTGAACTCCAGTCCCGGCAGCGTGTCGCCGCGCGCGGCCCTGAACGATACCCGGCGCTGCGATCGCGCGGTTCCGTTCGTCGTCTTGAGGAAGTTGTTCAGCGTCGCGTCGATCTCGGCGTCGGCGGGCGGCGGCGACGGGTAGTCGCCGTAGGAGAAGACGAAGCCGCCGTATTCGGTCCGCACCACCCAGGAATTGATCAGCACGCCGCCGAGGCTGCTGCCCTTCGCGGCTTCCGCCGCCGCTTCGTAGCCCTCGATGCTTTCGGTCAA
>SBBV01000073.1 GCA_005240015.1 Candidatus Odyssella thessalonicensis
CTGCCCTTCTGGCCGGGCGAGAAGAACTCCTCGGCCTCGCGCACCTCGGAACGCTGCAGGTGGCGGATCTCGACCGCGAGCCGCTCGATCGCGCCGGCGACGACGCCGAGCGTCGCGAAGAACATCGCGTGGCGGTCGCGCGCGATCACCTGGGTCGAGACCGGCTCGGGCGCGAGGCCGAGCTTCTCCGCCACGTAGGCCTCGATGCGCGGATCGACGCTGGCAAACGTGCCGACCGGACCCGAGATGGCGCAAGTCGCGATCTCCTTCCGCGCCGCCTCGAGTCGCGCGCGGCAGCGCTGGAACTCGGCATAGTGCCCGGCGAGCTTCACGCCGAAGGTCGTGGGCTCGGCGTGGATGCCGTGGCTGCGGCCGATCATCGGCGTCGTCTTGTGCTCGAGCGCTCGCCTTTTCAAAGCAGCGAGAACCGCGTCGATGTCCTTCAGCAACAGATCGCTCGCCTGCGCGAGCTGCACCGCCAAGCAGGTGTCGAGCACGTCCGACGAGGTCATGCCCTGGTGCACGAAGCGCGCCTCCGGCCCGACCTGCTCGGTGAGCTCGGTCAGGAACGCGATCACGTCGTGCTTGACCTCGGCCTCGATCGCGTCGATGCGCGCGATGCGCTCCGGCGTGTAGGGCTTGTCGCCCTTCTTCTGCACCGCCGCGGCCGTGCCTTTCGGCACGATGCCGAGCTCTTCCATCGCCGCCGTCGCATGGGTCTCGATCTCGAACCAGATGCGGAAACGGTTGGCCGGCTCCCAGATCCGGGCCATCTCGAGGCGGGTGTAGCGGGGGATCATGGAGGCGAATCAAAGATCGGGTTGTCGAATCTCACGCACGTAGGGGCGGGTCTCAGACCCACCCTCGGGCCTCGCCGCGCCAGGGCGTTCGAACGCGTGTCGCGCGGACACGCTGTCGGACGGGTCTGAGACCCGCCCCCTACGAGAGGTATGGAGTGCATAGCCAGCACGGATGGGAGCGGCAGGCAAGCCAGATGTGCTGATACGGTGGATAAGCAGAACTTTGGCGGCGCGTCTCAAGACTTTCCCTTCGCGATCCGCCCGCCGAACAGCACGATCGCCACGATCGGCACCACGAAATTGAGCGCGATTACCGTGATCAGGAGCCAGCCGAGCTCGCCGTACTTGCCGCGGTCGACGTGGAAGATCTGGTTCAGATACTTGGTCTGCATGGCGCCCGCGGTGAGCGCGAGGTTGAGCAGCGAGGCCATCAGCGCGAACCAGGTCGCGCGCTTGCCGGGCGGCGCGTAGATCGCGATCAAGGTCAGGAGCGGAATCATCGAAAGCTGCGCGAACGGCGATTCCGCCGCCGTGTCGATCAGCGCGATCGTGTGCGCGCCGAAGCCGAACACGCGGTCGGTCCATTCGTCGACGCGGTAGTAAAGCGCGAGGTTGGGAAAGGAGAGGATCGTGTAGATGACGGGGAGCCACAGCATCGTCCACGCGACCGGTTTGCGCGCGATCGTTGCGGCGAGCAGCCACATGCCGGCGATGGCGAACGTGCTCGAGAGCTGGCTCAGCGCGCCGAAGAACGCCTCGTCGAACTTCAAGACGTCGATCTCGAACCAGCGCATGCCCTCGCCGGTCGTGGGCGTGGCGCGGAACGCGAAGATGATGATCGTCGCGAACAGGATCTGCAGCCGTGTTTCGTGGTCGAGCTCGGCCGTCACCATCACGAGCAGCGTACACACCACGCCCATCGAGATCAGGAACACGATCTCCTGGCCGAACGGGACCCTTAAGACGCCGAGCGCCACCACGACGGCGCCGAACGCAAGCCCGCCGCCGAGCACGCGCCAGTCGATCGGCGCGCGCTCGGATGTCTCGAGCCGCACCAGCACGACGCCGGTGACGGAGATGAGCGGGACCACAAGCGCCACCAAAAACACGTACTCGTAGGGCATGATCGCCGCGAGCACGCCGCCGAGGCCAGATGTCAGGAAGAGGCCCACGAGCAGCGCGAGCCGGCCAAGCACCTGGACCATCGCCAACTCGGCGTGAACCTCGGCGTCGGGCCTGGGATTGCCGGCGGCGTCGCGGCGGTCGACGACCTCGGTCGACATCGCATCGGCGACGACGTCCTGCAGCACGACGCCGAGCGTCATCGCGATCGACGCCATCACGTAGAGCGCCTCGGGGCTCGCGAAGGTGAGCCACTTGCCGGCCGCGCCCGCGAGCATGACGAGGCCGCCCGCGAGCAGCAGCGCGCCGATATAGACGTAGGCCTTGCGCCGCGAGCCCAGGATCGGGATCGAGTCCACGAACTGGCCGAACACCATCTTGATGGTCCATGGCACGCTGAGCCACACGGCGATGGCCGCGAGCTCGGCCGGGGTCAGCGTGAGATCGCGGCGGATCCAGAACGTCACGGCGGTCGCGATCAGCGTCGCGTAGACGCCATAGGCGAAATAGACCATCAGCAGCGGCACGTAGCGCCAGCGCATCGCGCGCACCGGTGTCACGACCGCTTCCTTGAGCCGCATGCCGAGCGAAGGCGGAGGTGGCGGTACCGCGGGCGCTGCGGGCGAGGTTGCCCGTGCGGGGGTGGCGCCGCTGCTCATCGTTTCACCGGCAAGGCGCCGCGCCCCGCAAAGCGCGCAGCGCGGCCGAGCGCTTCCTCGATGCGCAGCACCTCGTTCCACTTGGCCATGCGCTCGGAGCGCGCGAACGAGCCGACTTTGAGCTGGCCCGCGCGCCAGCCGACCGCGAGATGCGCGATCGTCACGTCCTCGGTCTCGCCCGAGCGCGCCGAGACGATGGTGCCCCAGCCGGCGGCTTTGCCGGCCTCGAGCGCGGCCTTGGCCTCGCTGAGCGTGCCGGCCTGGTTGGGCTTGACGAGCACGGCGTTGCAGGCGCCGCGCGCGGCCGCGTGCTTCACGCGATCAGCGTTGGTGACCAGGTAATCGTCGCCGATGATCTGCACGCGCTTCCCCGCTTCTCTCGTGAATGCGATGAGGCCAGCCTCGTCGTCCTCGGCCAGCGGGTCCTCGATCGAGGCGATCGGGTAGCGATCGAGCCAGTCGAGCATCAGGCGGATCATGCCATCGCTGTCGAGAACCTTGCCGTCGCGCTGCAAATGATAACGCCCGTCGCGCCGGAGTTGCGTCGCCGCGATGTCGAGCGAGAGCGCCAGATCGCGCCCCGGTTTGAAACCCGCCGCCTCGATCGCAACGACGGTTTCGGCCAGCACCTCCTCGTTGGAATCGACCGCGGGCCAGTAGCCGCCCTCGTCGGCCACACCTTGAAGCTTGCCGTTGGCGGCGAGGCCCGCACCGGCCGCGCGATAGACCTCGGCGGTCCATTCGAGCGCTTGGCTGAAGCTCGCGGCGCCGACCGGCATGACCATCACGTCCTGCAGGTCGATGCGTGTCGCCGCATGCGCGCCGCCGCCGAAGATCTGGATCTCGGGCAGCGGGATCAGCGGCTCGCCGTCGCCGAGCAGGTGCTTCCAGAGTGGAACGCCGCGGGCCGCGGCCGCGGCATGCGCGGCTGCCATCGAGACAGCGACGATGGCGTTGCCGCCAAGCCGGCTCTTGTCGGGCGTGCCGTCGAGCTCAACCAACTTGGCGTCGAGCGCGTGCTGCTCGGCCGCATCGAGGCCGGCGAGGGCAGGGGCGATGACCTCGTTGACGGCCGCGACCGCGCGCGCCACGCCGAGGCCGCCCAGTGCTCGGCCCCCGTCGCGCAGATCGAGCGCTTCGCCCGAGCCGGTCGAAGCACCGGCGGGCGCGATCGCGCGCCCGACGGTGTCTTCGCCCAAGCGAATTTCCGCCTCGACGGTGGGCCGTCCGCGCGAGTCCCAGACGCGGCGCGCGCGCACCGACGCGATCGTGGTGGCGCTCAAGAAGCGGCCTCCCGCGTGCCGATCTCCCTGGCCCAGGCGTGGCGCACCTCGGCCAAGCGTGCGGGCGGCGTCGCAATCAACGGCCGCGCCACGCGGCGCACGCGCTGCTTCGGGGCCTCGTCGGTGAGGTATTCGACCGGCGACTTGCCATCGACGCGCGCAAGGAACAGGCCCGACAGCAGCGACGCGGCGCGCGCCTCGAGCTCGCCGCGCGGCTCCCAGCCGACCCCGGCGAGATAGCTCTCGGCCAATGCATCGAAGCAGGCGAGGAAGCCTCGCGCGGCGTGCGGCGTCCACAGGCACTTCAGCAGCATGTGGTTGAGGCAGAATGCGAGGTCGAACGCGGGGTCGCCATACCAGGCGCATTCGGCATCGAGGAAAACAGGGCCGCCGGGCCCGATCAGGATGTTCTTGGGGCTCACGTCGCCGTGCACGAGCGCGCGCTTGGTGGCGGCCGTCCGGCGCACGAGCGCCTCGAGCGGCGCGGCGAGATCGGGATGCGCGCGGCCGGTCGCGACGAGATAGGGCTCGAGCCGGATCGCATGGAAGATCGCGTCGGTGGGGAACGCGGCGGCGACGTCGGCGCGCCCGGCGCTGGCCGCGTGGATCGCCGCGAGCCGCGCGCCGACCGCAGCGGCGAAGGCCGGGTCGGCGCGACCGTCGCGCAGCTCGTTCTTCCAAAGCTTGTGCTGCGTGGGATCGAGATAGGCCATCACCAGCACGCCCGCCGCCGCATCCTCGGCGAGCAACGCCGGCGCGGCACCGGGTGCCGCCGCGTTGGCGAAGCGGATCCACGCCGCTTCGTAGCGGTTGCGTTCGACCGGCGCCTCCCAGAGCTGCGCCACCTTCAAGCGCGGCAGCGCGCGCTTCACGCAGACCGGCCCGCCCGGAAGATCGACGCGCCAGATGTCGGAGGAGACGCCGCCCGTGAGCGCCGTCATCGCCGGTTGCGCGCCGGCGGCGATGAGGCCGGCGCGGGCGAGCACGGTGCGGATGATGGCGTGAGAATCGGTCGCGACCTGGTTCATCGGCGGGCGCGGATTATGGCCGCCGGATGCGGTCTTGCGCAATCGGCGCACGGCGCGCCAATTTCGCCCAATGAAGGTCTTGTTCCGCTACGATTGCGGCGCGCGGCTGAGGGCGCGGCTCGATGTGCTCGCCGCCGAGCAGCTCGAAATCGCCATCTGCTCCGAGGCGGACGACGACGGTTACGCGCGGCACATGGCCGCGGCGGACGTGCTCTGGCACGTGCTGAAACCGGTGACGGCCGCGCACATCGCGGCGGCGCCGCGCCTGAAGCTGATCCAGAAGATCGGCGTGGGCGTCAACACGATCGATGTCGAGGCGGCGCGGGCGCGCGGCGTTGCCGTGTGCAACATGCCCGGCACCAACAGCCGCGCGGTCGCCGAGATGACGCTGCTGCTGATGCTGGCGGCGCTGCGTCGGCTCGCGGCACTCGACTCCGCCACGCGGCGAGGCGAGGGGTGGGCGGCGGGGCCGCGCCTGCAGGAAGAGTATGGCGAACTCGGCGGGCGCACGGTTGGGCTCGTCGGCTACGGCGCGGTTCCGGCGTTGCTGACGCCGATGCTGGAGGCGATCGGCGCGCGCGTACTCTACAGCGCCCGCGCGCCCAAGCCCGGCGCGCGCGGCGAGTTCCGCACGCTGACCCAGCTCCTCGCCGAAGCCGACATCGTCTCGCTGCATCTGCCGCTGACGCCCGAGACCGCGAACCTCATCGACGCCAAGGCGATCGCGCGCATGAAGCCGGGTGCGATCCTCGTCAACACCGCGCGCGGCGGCCTCGTCGACGAGGGCGATCTCATCGAGGCGCTGATAAGCGGCCACATCGCCGCGGCCGGCCTCGACGTGTTCGTGCGCGAGCCGGTGGCGCCCGACAACGCGCTGCTGACGATGGAGAACGTCGTGCTGGCGCCGCACATCGCGTGGCTCACGCCCGAGACGCTCGAGCGCAGCCTCGGCGTCGCGGTCGAGAATTGCAAACGCCTCGCGCGCGGCGCGGAGCTGCTGAACCGGGTGGCGTGACGCCAACCGCGTCGAGGCGCGCAGCGCGCCCCGACGCGTGCGGCGCCGCGCTCACGGCGCGTTGGGCGGGGCCACGACCGCGTCTTTCAGGCCCACTTCGTCGAACGCGCGGCGGACGAGGCCGGAGGCTTTCGCCTCTTCGACGAAGGCGCTCGCATAGGCGAGCGCGGCGGCATTGCCTTTCGGCACCGCCACGGCCGCGATCGTCGCGTGGAAATGGTCCGCGAGGATGCGCGAACCGGGCAGCCCCGCGGCGAGCCCCTGGAGGGTGTTGCGGCTCAACGCCAGCGCATCGGCCTCGTCTCGAAGCATGAGCTGGACCGCATAGTGGACCGATCGCACCGGCGTCATCTTCGCGAACTTGAGCCTGCGCTGAGCGGCGCGAATCGTCGTCGTATTCTCGATCCCGAGCAGCCGGATGCCTTCGCGATCGAGCTCGGCGATACTTCGTGCCGGCACGCCGGCGCGGACGATGAACGTGCTCTCGAAGCGGCTGTAGGCGGCGCCGAAATCGACCTTCTTCCGCCGCTCGTCGTCGACCGGCATGAACGTCACGTCCCACGCGTGCTTGTTCGCGGCCTCGGTGAGCGCGCCGGAATTGGGGTAGACGACGAACACGACCGGCACGTCGAGCTTCGCCGCCAGCGCGGTCCCGAGCGTGACCGCGACGCCGCGCGGCTTCCCGTCGGGGCCGTTCACCGAAAAGAAGGCGCTCGGCGTCGGCGCGATCGCGATGCCGACGCGGAGATCGCCGGTCGGTGCCAGCTCCTCCTTGGCGAGGTCCTCGGCCTCAGCGCGCCCGGCCGCGGCGCAGAGAGCCAGCGAGAAAGCGACGATGAGAGCCAACCGCATGCGCGCCTCCGCTCATTTCTTGTCCTCGACCTTGCCGATCTTCTTCACGACCTCCGCAAGCATGGCCGCATCCTTGTCCCACCACGCCTTGAACTCGGCGGCGTCCTGGTAGGCGATCGGCACCTTGGCCTTGGTCATCGCCGCCTTGAAGTCGGAATCCTCGACCGCCTTGGCGACGGCGGCGCCGATGATCTTCAAAATCGGCTCGGGCACGCCCTTGGGCGCGAACAGGCCGGTCCAGAGGTAGTACTCGATGTCGTAGCCGAGCTCCTTCATCGTCGGCACGTCGGGAAATTCGGCGAGGCGCTTGGCGCCGTAATGCGCGAGCGCGCGGATCTTCCCGCTGGCGAGATGCGGCGCCGCCACGCCCGGCGGCGAATTCCACATCGCGGCGTGCTTGCCGAGCACGGCCGTCATCGCGGGTGCGCCGCCCGTCGTCGGCAGATGGCGCATCTTCAGGCCGGAGAGCTGCATCAGCATTTCCATCGGCACGTGCGACGCGCCGTAGATGCCCGAGGAGGAGTAGATGAGCTCGCCGCTTTTGGCCTTGGGGTCGGAGACGAGGTCCTTGAGCGTCTTCCATGGATACTCGGCGTTCACGACCAGCATCGGCGGATCGGCGTTGAGCCGCGCGATGCCGACGAGCTGGTCGCGCGTGTAGGCCGGCGGGCGGCCGAACAGCTTGTCGACCTCGGGGATGACCGAGACGCTGACCAGCGCGATCAGCAGCGTGTAGCCGTCGGGCTTGGCGGTCGCGGCGGCCGCCATGCCGACCGCGCCGGCGGCACCCTGCTTGTTCTGGACCGTGACCGGCTGCTTCAGGACCTTCTCGAGCGCCGCCGCGAGCGGACGCGCCGTGATGTCGGCGATGCCGCCGGGCGGGAACGGAACGACGAGCGTGATCGGGCGGTTGGGATACGCCTCTTGCGCCTGGGCGGGCGCGATGACGGCGAACGCAAGCACGACGGCAGCAACGAACGACCGCAGCATGGAGACTCCTCCCTAGAGCTGTCTCGACGGCACGTGAATTCTCTTGTGCAAGGATAATGCGCTAACAGCCAACGCGCCAATGAACAAAGCGCCTTGTCTCACATCGCAATACAACGCGCTTTCAATTCCTGCGCGGACACCGGGCATCGAAGTCAACTCCCTCCAGCCACTTGTGTAGAGGTATGATCTCCTGAATTCGGCAGCTGATTCTAACCATCGTATTCTGAGGTCCAGGCTGACCAAGCCACCACGCCGCTAGGATAATTAGAGCAGCCACAGCAATTAGCTTGGCAGCTCCCGCGAGTAGCTCACGCATCCTCATCCTCATCGTCCAGCTCGAGAAATTCGGGACAGGGACTGCGCGCTATGGCGCTGGGAGCTCCACGAGCTCTGCAGCAACGTCGTGGAAGCTCCCCCTAAGGGCTCGGCCTGGGTTCGTCTTGTACGCGCGATGATGCGCCAACACGCGAGGCGCCACAATGATCACCTCGCCCCAGGGCGAGGGGTTATTTCTCGAGGATCACCACCGAGCAGGCGGCTTCGTCGAAGCCGATGACGCCGCCGGCGTTCTCGGCGAGCGCCAACGCCGCGCCCTTCACCTGCCGCTCGCCGGCCTCGCCGCGGAGCTGCGTCGCGAGCTCGGCGAGCATCGACAATCCGGTGGCGCCGACCGGATGGCCCTTCGAGACGAGGCCGCCCGAGGTGTTGATCGGGATGCGCCCGTCGATCGCGGTCTCGCCGGCCTCGACGAGCTTGCCGCCCTGGCCTTCCTCGCAGAAGCCGAGCATCTCGGCCTGGTAGATCTCGCAGAACGCGGTCGCGTCGTGCACCTCGGCGACGTCGATGTCGGCGGGGCCGATGCCGGCCATCGCATAGGCCTTCTTGGCCGCAAGCCGCGAGAGCCCGGGCTCGTCGAGGTCGCGGAACTTGCCGCCGGTCATGGCGCTCGCCTTCACCCTGACCGCGCGCTCCTGGACAGGCGCTGGCATCTCCCTGAGCTTCTCGCTCGAGCACAAGACGAGCGCCGCGGCGCCGTCGCCGACCGGCGCGCACATCGCGCGGGTGAACGGGAACGTCACCGGCCGGTCGGCCAGCACCTGCTCGGGCGTCAGGTTGAACTTGTACTGCGATTTCGGGTTCTTGGCGCCGTTGGAGTGATTCTTCGCCGCCGCGATCGCGAACTGGCGCTGCGTCGTGCCGTATTTCCTCATGTGATAGGCGGCCTGCAGCGCGTAGGTGTCCATGAAGATCGTGCGATTCGGCCCGGGCTCGAATTTGACCCCGCCCTTGGCCGCGGCCTTCGTGTAGTAGTCCTCCCAATCGGCGAGGTCGAAATTGTCGATGCCGGCCTGGTAGGCGTTCATCGTCTTCTCGGGATGATCGGGGTTGTAGAGCTTCTCGACCCCGATCGCGAGCGTCATCTCGGATTGCCCCGAGAGGATGTCCTTCCACGCGCTGTGGAGCGCCATCTGCCCCGAGGCGCAGCCGCCCTCGACATTGATCATCGGCACGCGCTCGGGGAACAGGCCCTCGCGCACGAGCGGCGTGAAGCACACCTGGCCGCGGATGCAGGCCTGGTTGTCGACCCACATGCCGCAATTGGTGAAATAGGCGAACTCGATGCCTTCGCCCTTCGCGATGCCGGCATCGGCGATGGCACCCAAATAGGCCTCGCGTCAAATCCTTGTACGAGCGATTGTGAAAGCGCCCGAACGGGGTCGTGAACGCGCCGATGATGTAGACGTCGCGCATGGAGCTCGTTCCCTTTCCGTCATCCTGAGCGAAGCGAAGGATCTCTGGCGCGCAGGGCCGCGCGCCACCGTCGTCGCTCGACACCTGCATCCAAGAGATCCTTCGCTGCGCTCAGGATGATGGGGTTGATCTACAGGCGTCCATAGTCGATCGGTTTGTGGCGATCAAGCGACGCACCCGCATCCGGCAGCGGATATTTCCGCCCGTCGGCGCAGTTGAACAGCACGCAGCGGTCGCTGGGCTTGATCAGCTTCCGCGCGAGCGCCTCCTTGTACGCAGCCCAGGTGGCGGCACCCTCCGGGCAGAGCAGGAGGCCTTCCTCGCGACCGACTTCGTCGCGCGCCGCCACGATCGCGTCGTCGTCGACGGCGATGGCGAAGCCGCCGCTCTCGCGCACGGCGTCGAGGATCAGGAAATCGCCGATCGCGGCGGGCACGCGGATGCCGGCGGCCACTGTGTGCGCATTCGCCCAGGCCTCGGCGCGACGCGTGCCTTGCTCGAACGCACGCACGATCGGCGCGCAGCCGGAGGCCTGCACCGCCACCATGCGCGGGCGCGCTTTGCCAATCCAGCCGATCGCCTCGAGCTCGGCGAACGCCTTCCACATGCCGATGAGGCCGGTGCCGCCACCGGTCGGATAGAAGATCACGTCGGGCAAGCGCCAATCGAGCTGCTCGGCGAGCTCGAGGCCCATCGTCTTCTTGCCCTCGATGCGATAGGGCTCCTTCAGGGTGGAGACATCGAACCAGCCCGCCGCCTCCTTGCCGGCACCGACGAGCTTGCCGCAATCGTTGATGAGGCCGTTCACCTTATAGAGCCGGGCGCCCTGCGCCGCGATCTCGGCCATGTTCACCTGCGGCGTGTCGCCGGGGCAGAACACGATGGTCTCGATGCCGGCGCGGCTCGCATAGGCGGCGAGCGCCGCGCCGGCGTTGCCGTTGGTCGGCATCGCCATCTTCGTGACGCCGAGCTCCTTCGCCATGCTGACCGCGAGCGCGAGGCCGCGCGCCTTGAACGACGCCGTCGGCAGGCGGCCTTCGTCCTTCACCAGCACCTCGCCGCCGCCCGCGCGCCGGGCGAGCTTCGCGAGCGGAATGAGCGGCGTCATCACCTCGCCGAGCGAGACGACGTTCTCGGCGCGGCGCACCGGCAGCAGCTCGCGATAGCGCCAGAGCTCGGGCGCGCGCGCCTTGAGCTTCTCCTTGCTCAACGCCTTGGCCACGCCGGCGAGATCGTAGCGGACGAGCAGCGGGTAGCCCTGGGGCGAGAGATTATGCAGCCGATCGGCCGCGACTCGCTCGCCGGTCCAGCCGCATTCGAGATGGGTGACGAACGTCGGGAAGTCTTTCATGATTGACCTTCTACCAGCGCGCGCGAGAATGGGCGAGCCATGCCCGACATCGCTTTCGACCATCAGGATCCGGCCTTCGTCACCGATCCCTATCCGGTGCTGCGGCGCCTGCAGGAGACGGCGCCGGTGTTCTGGTCGGAGCGCATGGGCGCCTGGCTCGTCACGCGCCACGCTGACGTGCGCGCGGCGTTCCGCGACCCGCGGCTTTCTTCGGACCGCATTCGACCGTTCGTGGCGCAGCTCCAGCCGGCGATGAAGGAGCTGGTGCTGCCGCTCGGCGAGAACCTGGCGCTATGGTCGGTGTTCAACGATCCGCCGCAGCATACGAGGCTGCGCGCCCTGATGGGCAAGGCGTTCACCAGCCGCGCGGTCGAGGCCCTGCGCCCGCGCGTCGCCGCCATCGTCGACGAGCTGCTTGATGCGATCGAGCGGCGCGGCGGGGAGTTCGACTATCACCGCGAGTTCGCCTATCCGCTGCCGGCGACGGTGATCGCCGACATGCTCGGCGTGCCGCGCACCGACGTCGACAAGCTCAAGAAATGGTCGGACGACTTGGCGCAGTTCGTGCTCACCTCGCGCGCCAATCCCGAGAAGTACCGCCGCGCGGCCGCCGGCATGGCCGAGATGACGGATTATTTCGACCGCTTCATCCGCGGTCGCACGGAAGAGGGCGGCGGCAACGACGTAACCACCGCGCTGCTGGCCGCGCGCGAGCGCGACGACCGGCTCGCGCACGCGGAGATCGTCGCCACCGCGCTCCTGCTGCTGTTCGCCGGCCACGAGACGACGACGCAGCTCATCGCCAACGGGCTCTACTGGCTGCTGCGCAACCCGGTGACGCTCGCCGACCTGCGCGCCCATCTTGACGATCAGCGCTATGTCGAGAACGCGGTCGAGGAGATGCTGCGCTTCGACGGGCCGTCGCTGTCGATGGTGCGCGTGGCGGCGCAGGATTTCGAATGGCACGGCCAGCGCATCGGCAAGGGCGAGCGCGTGTTCCTGTTCATGAGCGCGGCCAACCGCGATCCGCGCGTCTTCGCCGAGCCCGACCGCCTCGATCTTCGCCGTGCCAATGCCGGCGAGCACCTCACCTTTGGCTACGGCATCCATTTCTGCATCGGCGCGCCGCTGGCGCGGCTCGAAGGTCAGGTGGCGTTCCCGCGCGTGTTGCGCCGCTTTCCCAACTTGGCCCTCGCCGACGCGAACCCGCCCTGGTCGGACTCGATCCTGACGCGCGGGATGCTGGAGATGCGCCTGCGAATTTGAGGCCGTCCGTTGAGCTCTTGTGAACCGCGAAGCGGTTCCGGCCCGGAGCCCAAAGTCGCCGCGAAGCGGCTACCCTGGGGAAAAAGCGGAAATAGGGATCAACCCCAACGGGGTTGTGGCCAACGCCGCGCCGCGCGGGCACAACCCCTTCGGGGTTGATGCGAATCTGCCGCGCAAACCCAGGGTAGCCGCTGCGCGGCAACCCTGGGCTTTGAGACGAAACCCCTTCGGGGTTTTCGCTCGCGCGGCGCCGAACGCGCGCTACCGCGCGAGATAGTTCCGGTGGAACACGACACCGTCGCTGCGCTTGGCTTCGAAGTAGTAGCTCTTCTCGGTCTCGCGCGTGGCGAGGCTCGTCCGGTCGTCGATCTTGCGCTCGCCGGCCTTGCCGCGCTCGGCCTTGTCGATGAAGGCGCTCACCTCTTCGGGCTTGGGCGGCGTTCCGGTCTTGCCGTTCTTCTCGGCGACGGCCTCGGTCGCCGCCGCCTTCAACAGCTTCGGCCAGAGCTTCTTGAAGAGGCCGTGCGAGGGGTAGAGATCGGCGCTGTTGATGGCGCCGTTGATGGCGAAGGCGAGGCCGATCGAGTCGGGCGCCTTCAGGATCACCGGATCGAGCGCGCGCACGTAGTCGGCGACGCTGGCGCGGACACGCTCGTTTTCGAGCGAGAGCTGGAGGCTCGACCGCGATTCGCGCGATTCCACCGAGCCGCCGACAATGCCGGCGAGCTTGCGCTGCGTTTCGGCCACGTCGCGCCAGACGAAGGTTTGGCGCTGGGCGGTATCGCCGTCGCGCCGCAGGTCGCCGTGGCGCGAAATGCGGTCCGGCGGTGGTGCTGCATCCAGCGACGGCGGCGCCTTCATCGCGATCTTGGCCTTGCGCGAGGGCACCGCGCTGTCGGCGCTGCTGAAGCGCGACGCGTCTTCGCGGCCGCGCGGCTGCCAGCGCCCCTGCTCGACGCAATAGGCGCCGATCGGCACGCGGCCTGAGTTCTTGGGCACCAGCAGACTCACCGTCAGCACGCGGTCCTGCTTGCCGCCTTTGACGATCTCGCCGGCCTGGACGAAGACCTCCTCGTCGCCGCGGTTCTCGATCACGAGCTGATTCACGTTGCCGGTCTCGTGAACCAGCACCTGCTTCTTCGCAAGCGCCTCCTGCAGCGTGAGCGGCACCGGCCCTGGCGCCGAGGGGCCATGCGCGAGATAGAGCGAAAGATTGGCGTGGGTGTAGGGCCCGCTCACGCGCAGCGCTTGCGCTGCCGCGGCGAGGCCGGGCCAGCCGAGGACGGGCGCCGCCGAGCCGATGACGGCGGCGGTGGTCAGGAATTCGCGACGATGCATGAAACGCTCCCTGGTTCCCTCGTTATGTAAAGACTTTGCCTGCCTCAGGAGCAGGTAACCCACGGTAGAAGCGCAATGGGGCGTGTCTTCGTACGGCTCGGGGCGGAAGCTGGGATTTTCGTGGGGCGAATTGAGGCGCTGTGACCCAGGGCACAGCGCGCGGGCTCGAGTGTCGCTAACGTCCCGCTTCGTGACGGGCGCACTCCAGGCGGGAGGCGCTCAATCAACCCGATCGAGCAGGAGCCGTTCCATGAAGACGCCGACCACCGAGCCCGAGGCGAAAAAGCGACACAGCTACGATATCTCGACCTGGTTGGCGGTGCTGGTCGGCATCGCGGCCCTGGTGAAGCTCGGCGTGATCATCGGCCGCCACATCTAGCCACGCGGGCGAGACAATCAGGACATCAACCCGAGCGTGCGCAGCGAGGCGTGACCGTCGCGGCCGACGACGATGTGGTCGTGCACGACGAGGCCGAGTGCCGAAGCCGCCTTCTGAATCTCCTTCGTCATCTCGACATCGGAGCGCGAGGGCGTGGGATCGCCGGAGGGATGGTTGTGGACGAGGATCAGCGCGCTCGCATGCAGCTCGAGCGCGCGCTTCACCACCTCGCGCGGATAGACCGGCGCGTGGTCGACCGTGCCGCGCTGCTGCACCTCATCCTTGATGAGCACGTTCTTCTTGTCGAGGAACAGGATGCGGAACTGCTCCGTGGGCGCATGCGCCATCGCCGTCTTCACGTAGGCGAGCACCTGCTTCCAGCTCGACAGCACCGGCTTCTTCTCGAACTCCTCGCGCAGCATGCGCGCCACCACCGCGTGCGTGGCCTTGATCTGCACCGCGCTCACCTCGCCCATGCCGGGCACCTTGCACAGCGCCTCGTGCGATGCGCCGAGCACGCCGCCCAAGGTGCCGAAGCGCTTCAACAGCTCCTTCGCGATCGGCTTCGTGTCGCGCCGCGTCTGCGCGGCCTGCAGGACCAGCTCGAGCAGCTCGTAGTCTTCGAGCGGGTCGGTTCCCCCCTTGAGCAGGCGCTGGCGCAGCCTCTCGCGATGGCCATGATAATGCGGCTTGGGTGACGGCGCCGCGCTTTCTTCCGCGCCCTTGGGCGGTGGCGCCGCCGGCGCCGGATCGCTGGTGTCGGCCGGCGCCATCGCGCCGCGGCTCAGAACTGCACAACGTCGCTCGGCCGGCCGCCCGGCTGGATCGCACCCGGCGCGCGCCGCCGCTCGAGCAGCGCCATCGCATCGCGCGCGGGCTGGAGATTGGGATTGATCTCGAGCGATTGCTGATAGTCGGCGCGCGCCTGCGCGTATTGGCCCTGGATGTGGTGGGTGAGCCCGCGCGCGAAATAGGCCGAGGCGAACTTGGGATTGAGGGTCACGGCCTCGTTGAAATCGGCGCGAGCGCCGGCGATGTTGCGCGTCGCGAGGCGCACCCGCCCGCGCTCGAAATGCGCGTAGGCGGTGGGCTTGATCGAGATCGCGCGGTCGAGATCGGCGAGCGCCTCGCGGTTGAGCCGTTGCGCGCCGTTGAGCGCGCCGCGCTCGGTCCAGGCGAGGTGGTTGGTGGGATCGGCGCCGATCGCCGAGTCGAAGTCGAGGCGGGCGCGCGCGCTATCGCGGAGCAGCATGTAGGCAAGGCCGCGCACCGTGTGATTGAGCGAGCGCTCCTTCGGCGTCAGCGACTGGGTGCCGAGCGCGCGCGTCGAGATCGCGATCGCGCGCCCGTAGTTTCGGTTGCGAAGTTCGCCGTAGGCTGCGAGCACGGAAAGCTCGCCGTAGGTCGTCTCGACGCGCTGCCCCGTCTTGGGGTCGGTGAGGGCGATGCGCTGGCCGGGCTGGCCGGGGCGGACGCCGTCGGGCTGGGCGCAGGCGGCGAGACTGGCGAGCACGAGCGCAAGCGCCAGGGAACGAATGCTGTGCATGAAGGACCCTCCAACCCGACGGCCGCGGAATAGGTGCAATCTAGCAGCGAGTGAAGGCGCGCGATAGCCGTCCGCCCCGCGCGGCGGCTCAGGCCGGGTAGACCGGCCGATGCAGCCCCTTGGGCGAGAGCGTGAATATTTCACAGCCCTCGGCGGTCACGCCGACCGAATGCTCGAACTGGGCCGAGAGGCTCTTGTCGCGCGTGACCGCGGTCCAGCCGTCGGCGAGGATCTTGGTCTCCTTGCGGCCGGCGTTCACCATCGGCTCGATCGTGAAGAACATGCCTTCGCGCAGCTCGAGGTCCTCGCCGGGCCGGCCGTAGTGCAGCACCGAGGGCGCGTCGTGGAACACGGTGCCGAGGCCGTGGCCGCAGAAGTCCTCGACCACGGCGAAGCGGTTGCCTTCGACATAGGCCTGGATGGCGTGGCCGATGTCGCCGAGCGTGGCGCCGGGCTTAACCGCCTTGATGCCGCGCATCATCGCCTCGTAGGTGACGTCGATGAGCTTCTTGGCTTTGACGCCGACATCGCCCACGGCAAACATGCGGCTCGTGTCGCCGTGCCAGCCGTCGAGGATCACGGTGATGTCGATGTTGAGGATGTCGCCCGGCACCAGGATCTTCCGGTCGTCGGGGATGCCGTGGCAGACGACGTGGTTCACCGAAGTGCAGATGCTCTTGGGAAAGCCGCGATAGCCGAGCGGCGCCGGGACGGCACCGTGGCTCATGATGAAATCGTGGCAGAGCCGGTCGAGCTCGCCGGTGCTGACGCCCGGGCGGACATGGGGGCCGATGAAATCGAGCGTCTCCGCCGCCAGGCGCCCGGCGCGCCGCATGCCGTCGAATTCCCGCGCATCATGGAGTTTGACCTGTGCGGAGCGGCGCCGCCGGCGGTCGGATATCTCGGCGATCTGCATCGGATCGGCTTGCCTTCACCCGGAGTCCGGCTGGTTACGTAGCGATTGGGCCCGCCATCGGCAAGAGGCGCGCCCGGGCGCCCAAGCCGCAGGCAAGACTTCGCGGCAAGGCCGGCCGGCCGGCCCGCACGTGCATACAAGACCGTTACCGCGCGCTGCGCTTCGATCTCAAGGACCGCAAGCGCCGCGCCCCGGATGTCTTCGACCGAAGCCCTTCTCCTGCTGCTGCTGGCCGCGATCCCGCTCATGGGGAGCCCGGGCCCGGCGACGATGAGCCTCGCCGCCACCGGCGCCGCTTTCGGCGTGCGCCACGGCGTGCCATATCTCGTCGGCATCATTATCGGCACGACGGCGACGCTGCTGCTGGTCGCGAGCGGCGTCACCGGCATGATCCTCGCCGTGCCGGGCGCGGCGCCGTTCCTGATCGCCGCGGCTGCGGTCTACATCCTCTACCTTGCCTACCGGATCGCGACGGCGCCGCCGTTGGCCGCGCGCAGCGCCGCGGCCAAGAAGCCGGCGCTCATCGGCGGGCTGCTGCTCGGTATCGCCAATCCCAAGGCCTATGCCGCGATCGGCGCGGTCTATTCGAGCGCGGCGCCGGTCGCGAGCCGGGCCGAACTCGATGCGGCGCTCAAGGTGGCGACGCTCGCCGCCGTCATCGTCGTCGTTAACGGTTCGTGGATGCTGTTCGGCGCCACGCTCGGCGGGCTGCTGCGCCGGCCGCGCAGCGCGCGCATCATCAACGTCACCTTCGCGGTGCTGCTCGTCGTCTCGGTTGCGATCTCGGTCCTGGTCTGACGCGGTCGCGCTCAGGCGTGCGCCCGCTCCTGCGACTGGGCGGGGCGGCGTTCGGGCGGGAAGACGATCGCGACGCGCGTGCCCATGCCGGGCTGGCTCGTGATCGCCATCCTGGCCTGATGCAGCTCGGCGAAGGACTTCACCAGCGGCAGGCCGAGCCCGGTGCCCTGGTGACGCCGGCTCATCGGTCCCGAGATCTGGCCGAAGGGCTCGAGCGCCTTCGGGATGTCCTGCGCCGCCATGCCGATGCCGGTGTCGGAGACGACGAGCTCGAGCCCGCCCGCGGCGGCGTCGGCGATCGTGGCCGAGACCGCGCCGCCGGCGACCGTGAACTTGATCGCGTTGGAGACGAGGTTGAGCAGGATCTGGCGGATCGCGCGCGCATCGCCGATCAGCGCGGTTTCGCGCGCGCGGCAGTCGAGCGTGAGGCTGAGGCCGCCTTTCTCGGCACGGTCGCGCATGAGATGCAGCACTTCCTCCGCAAGCGCGCGCAGATCGAGCGGCTCTTCGACGATCTCCATGCGCCCGGCCTCGATCTTGGCGAGGTCGAGCAGGTCGCCGATGATGGTGAGCAGGTGCTGGCCGCTGACATTGATGTCGCGCGCATATTCGGCGTAGCGGGCGGCGATGGGGCCGAAGAGGCGCGCCATCATCGCCTCGGAATAACCGATGATGGCATTGAGCGGCGTTCTGAGCTCGTGGCTCATGTTGGCGAGGAAGTCGGACTTGGCCCGGCTCGCGGTCTCGGCCACGACCCTGGCTTCCTGCGCGCTCCTCACCGCCAGCAGGCGCTCGGTCACGTCGGTGAAGGTCATGACGAGTCCGCCCTCCGGCGTGTTGTTGCAGCGCAGCTCCAGGGTCTTGCCGCCCGGGAGGTCGATCTCGTGCTGGAGCGGCTGCCGACGCGCGAACATCGCGAGGCGCCGCTCGACCTGCGCATCGAGATCGCCCTCGCCGTAGTCGCCGCGCATCGCCTGATGGCGCAGGAGCACCGAGAGGTGCGGGCGCGAGCGCAGCAGCTCCTCGGGAAAATTGAACATCTCGCGGAAGTGCGGATTGTAGGCGACGACACGCAGCTCGGCGTCGAGCATCATGAGGCCTTGCGACATGTTGTCGAGGATGACCCGGAGGCGCTCGGCGGTCTCGGCGGTCTGCTTCTCGCGCCGGCGGCGCGCCGAGACGTCGTAGATGAGCCAGACGAGCTGGCGCGCATTGTTCCAGCGGAACTCGCTGACCGTGACCGCGACCGGCAACAGCGTGCCGTCGCGCGTGCGCAATTCGGTCTCGAGCCGGCGGTGCAGGCCGCGCGGGCGCGGACCGCTGGCATCGGCGAGCGCCGCGGCGGAGGTGATGCCGGGAAACAGCGGCCAGATCGCGCGGCCGCCGAGCTCGCCCGGCTCGGCGCGCGCCATCTCGGCGAGCGCCTGGTTGGCGGTACGGATCATGCCGGCGGCGTCGGTAATGGCGACGCCTTCGATCAGGCGATCGAGGATGATGCGGAAGCGCGCCTCCGCCTCCGCGGCGACGTTCTGGCTCAGGCCGAACATCTCGTCGGACATGAGGCGCAGCGAGCGCTCGCGCAGCGTGCTCTCGCGCTCGGCTTCGCGATAGGCTTGATCGACGAGCGCCGCGAACAGTTCCCAATCGACCGTGCCGTCCGCGGCCGTGGCCTGGCGGATCTGGCGTTCGGTCAGCGAATGATGCGGCTGTTTCATCGCTCGGCCAGCACCGTGACCGCCATGGTCTGGTTGTGCAGCTCGCACACGCCCGATTGCGCGTGCGGAGAGATCTCGCCGTAGGAGTAAAACCCGATCTGCGCCGCGCAGGGCGGCAGCGCGCTTTCCACCGCCTCGATCTCCTCGGCGA
>SBBV01000126.1 GCA_005240015.1 Candidatus Odyssella thessalonicensis
AGGAGCGCAAGCGCCTCCAAGACCGCCTCGTCGAGTCGTTCTTCGCGCGGCCCACGGCGCAGCCCTTCGTCGTGAACGTCACCGGCTCGGGCGACCCGTTCGCCTCGCGCATCTTCCGCGATTTCCTGTTCGAGCTCGACCGCACGAAGTTTCCCAACATGCAGGTGAACCTGCAGACCAACGGCGTGCTGTTCACCGAGAAGACCTGGGCGAACCTCGGCAAGATCCACGGCGCCGTCGGCAGCGTGCTGGTCTCGTTCGACGCCGCCACCGCCGCAACCTACGCGATCACGCGCCGCGGCGGCGACTGGAACCAGCTCCTCGCGAACATGGAGTTCATGGCCCGCCTCCGGCGCGAAGGCGCCATCCGCGAGCTCATCATCTACTTCGTCGTGCAGAAGGCGAATTTCCGCGAGATGCCGGATTTCGCCCGCATCGGCAAGCGCTACGGCGTCGACCGCGTGTTCTTCCAACGCGCGGTCAATTGGGGCACCTGGAGCCTGGCCGAGCACGAGGACCAGTGCGTCTGGCACGCACACCATCCGCTCTACGACGAGTTCGCGCGCGTCGTCGCCGACCCCGTGCTCGACGATCCCATCGTCTATCTCGGCAACCTCGCCGAAGCGCGCCGCGCCGCGCTCGCGCATCTCGCGCGCGCAACGAAGCGCCGCTGCCGCGGCTTCCTAGTGGATCGAATCTGACGTTTGGGGGCCGGACAAGATCGCCACGAAGACACGAAGACACGAAGCAAGGGGTTTGGCCTGCGGCGCATATCGGGCGTCTTCGTGACCGCGAGCGCTTCGCGTTCGACCTGTCTTCGTCGCGAATCTTTCGACGCCGCACCCGAATGCCCGATTTGCTCCACAAAGCGCGGATCTCAGCGAAGTCACAGGAGGCGCGGAGACGCAGAGGTCCTTGTGCGCGCCCAGGGCGCGCGCTCGTTTTCTCTGTGCCTCTGCGCCTCCTGTGAACGTTGACTAGCCCGCAAGCCAGCCCGCGAATGCGATACCCGCTTGCCTCCGCGCCGCCGGGTCGTGTACGCGTCATGCCTCTCATTCGCCCGCGCGCATGTATCCGATCGACAATCTCTATCGCGGCTGGCGCCGCCGCCCCGACGCCGTCGCGGTCGAGGACGGCGCGCGCGGGCTCGGGTATGCGGAGCTCGTCGAGCGGGTCGAGGCCCTCGCGGTGGCGCTGCAGGCGCGTTTTCCGCAGCCGCAGGCGCGGATCGGAATCTGCGGCTACAACACGATCGAGCACGTCACGGCGATTCTCGCGGTCTACGCCGCCGGCCATACCTGGGTGGCGCTCAATCCGCGCAACGGCAAGCCCGAGCTCGATGCCATCATCGGCTCGACGCGCCTCGATCTC
This sequence comes from Candidatus Odyssella thessalonicensis, assembly GCA_005240015.1. Taxonomy (GTDB): domain Bacteria; phylum Pseudomonadota; class Alphaproteobacteria; order Bin65; family Bin65; genus SBBV01. The sequence continues at coordinate 1,372 of SBBV01000126.1, forward strand.
ATCATCGCGGACGAGAACTGCCTCGACCGCTTCACGCTGCCCGATCTCCCGCTGATCCTCGGCGAGACCGATGGCAAGCGCAACGACTCGAGCATCGCCGCGCTCATTGCGGCGCATCGTGGCGCACGGCCGCGGCGCCACGCGCTGCCGCTCGACGCCGCGCAGACGATCAAGTTCACCGGCGGCTCGACCGGGCGGCCCAAGGGCGTGGTGCAGTCCTATCGCTGCGTCAACACCTCGATCGCGAGCTATCTCCATCATTTCCGCTTCGGCGCCGACGATGTGAACCTCTGCGCCGCGCCGGTGACGCACGGCTCCTCGCACTATCTCTTGCCGATCCTGTCGATGGGCGGACGCCACGTGCTGCTGGAGCAACCCAGGCCGGCGGCGATCCTCGACGCGATCGAGCGTGCGCGCGTCACGACGTCGTTCATGCCCCCCACGATGATCTACGCGCTGATGGCCGAGCCCGGATTCGCGCGCCGCGACGTCTCGAGCCTCAGGCATCTCCAATACGGCGCCGCACCGATGCCGCCGGACCGCATCCGGGAGGCGCGCGCAAAGTTCGGCGACTGCATCGAGGTCGTCTACGGCCAGACCGAAGCGCCAATGATGATCACCTGCATGACCGCGGCGGAACTCGCCGACGAGGACAATCTCGCTTCGGTCGGCCGCGCCACGTTCCTGATGGACGTGGCGATGATGGACGACAAGGGGCGCATCCTGCCGCCGGGCGAGATGGGCGAGATCGTCTGCCGTGGCGACCTCATCATGAACGGCTATCTCGACATGCCGGAAGAGACGGCGAAAACCATCGTCGACGGCTGGCTCCACACCGGCGATGCCGGCACGATCGACGCGCGCGGCTACGTCTTCATCAAGGACCGTATCCGCGACATGATCATCTCGGGCGGCTTCAACGTGTATCCGACCGATGTCGAGGCCGCGCTCGCGCAGCACCCGGCCGTGCACGAGTGCATCGTGTTCGGCGTGCCCGATCCCAAATGGGGCGAGCGCGTCGAGGCCGCGATCCAACTGAAGCCGGGCGCCGCGTTCGACGAGGCCGGCATCGTCGGCTTCTTGAAAGAGCGCGTGGGCTCGGTGAAGACACCAAAGAAGATCCATGTCGCCGCGCAGCTGCCGAAGAGCGCCGTCGGCAAGGTGCTGCGCCGCGAGGCAAGGCGGCTGTTCGCGGAAAACAGCTGAACCGTATCCGGCAGCTCAGTCGAGAAGTTCGGCCGAGATCGCCCGCCGGACCTCTATCCTCTCGGCCCGGCTCAGATACGGATTGTTGTCGGGCGGACGCAGCGTCGCCGGCGCTCTGCGCACCTGCTTTTACACGAGCTGCTTGATCGCGGCTCGGGTCGCGAACAGTCTTTCGCGCTCGGTCGCGGAGAGCTTGGCGACATCGCCGCACGAGGCGATCTAGGAAGACGACTGCTTCAGGTGCTCGAAGTCGTAGGTCGTCAGGTTCGCGCAGCTTTGGGCGCTGGCTTCTGCCGGTACAGTCACGACTACCACGGCGAGAATCATCGTTCTGGAACGCATGCTATTCCTCCATTCGCGCAGCGTGAGCGGGGCGGGATGGGGACCCGTCAGTGCGCCTTCGGTGCCGCGTCCTCGGCGATGGTCGAGGGCGCAGCGGCGGGCTCGCCGCCGTTGCCGGCATTGGCCGCGCTGACGCGAATCTGATCGAGCGCGGTCCCGGCCTCGCCAAGCGAGACCTTGGCCGCGTCGACGATGCGCCGGATCTCGTCGAGCGCGCGGCCGAGGCTCTCCGCCTGCGTCCGGGCGGCCTTCTCGGCAGCCTCAGCCGCGCGCAGCCGCGCGGCCGCTTCCGCCCGCTCCGCTTCGAGTTGGCCGGCAAGCTGATCGACCTGGTTGGCGAGCTGATGCGACCGCTTCGTCTCGACCTCGAGCGCATGCGCGCAGGCCGATGCGCCCTCGATGCAGTCGGCAAGGCGATGGTTGACCGCGTCGAGATCGCGGATGTGCCCGGCGAGTTGCGCGTCGCGGGCCGCAAGTTCGGAACCGTGTCGCATCGCCTGCGCCTCGAGCTCCGCGCGATGGCGCGCCGCCATTGCCTCGTGCTCGGTCCGGTGCTGCGCCTCGCGCGACTCGAGCTCCGCCTGATGCTGGGTCTCGCGAGCGGCCAGCTCGGCGCGATGACGCTCCCCGAGCGTGTCCCGCTCGCGGCGCACGGCACGGCGTCCGCGCATGAGACAGATCGCCGCGGCCGCGCCCGCGACGCCGACTGCAATGACAAGCCCCCAGATCCAGGCCATGGCGCCCCCTCGCACGCGCGGCCTTGCTTCGTGTCCGATTAAACCTCCTAGATCGCCGCTCTGCAATCGCCGGCGGCGGGCGCGAAGCGCCGTCCCGGCATGGCGCGGGCGCTTCGGATGGCGTTCCAACGGCGCACGCTTCGCATTAAAAGCGTGGGCGCTTTTCCGGGGGAACGATCGCAATGCCGGCCAAGATCCTCGCCTTTTCGGGCAGCTCGCGCAAAGGCTCGCTCAACAAGAAGCTGCTCGCGATCGCGGTGCGCGAGGGCCGCGCGATGGGCGCCGACATCACCGAGATCGACCTGCGTGACTTCGCGCTGCCGATCTATGACGGCGACATCGAGGCGAAGGGCTGGCCCGAGGGCATGCTGCGCTTGCGCGCGCTCTTCAAGGGGCACAACGCGCTCTTGATCGTGACGCCCGAATACAATGGCGGCGTGGCGCCGCTCACCAAGAACGCCATCGACTGGGTCTCGCGCCCGTTCGAGGGCGAGCCCACCTGCGCCGTGATCGCGGGCAAGGTGGCGGCGATCATGTCGGCGTCGGTGGGACCGGTCGGCGGCTCGCGCCAGCAGGCGCATCTGCGCGTCTCGTGCCAGGTGATGCGCGTGATTCTGGTGCCGGAGACCGTGCACATCCCGTTCGCCGACAAGGCCTTCAATGAGGACGGTTCGCTCGTGAGCAAAGGCGTGCACGATGCCGCCGTGCTGGTCGTGCGCCGGCTCGTCGAGATCGCGAACAAGCTCAATCCATGAGGAGGAAACCATGAAGAAGCGTCCGCTCGGCCGCACCGGCGTCTCGCTCTCCGCCATCGGCCTCGGCTGCATGGGCATGTCGATGGCCTACGGCACGCGCGACGACGCCGAGTCGATCAGGACCGTGCACCGCGCGCTCGAGCTCGGCATCGATCATCTCGATTCGGCCGAGCTCTACGGCGACGGCCACAACGAGGAGCTGCTCGGCACGGCGCTCGAGGACCGTCGCGACAAGGCCTTCGTCGTCACCAAGTTCCACAACGGCGTCAAGAACCGGCGCAATCCCGAAGGCATCGCCGAGAAGGGCACGGCCTATGTGAAGAAGGCCTGCGAGCTGAGCCTTGCGCGCCTCGGCATGGACTACATCGACCTCTACTACACGCACCGCGTCGATCCGGTGAACCCGGTCGAGGAGGTCGTGAGCGCGATGGACGCGCTCCGCCGCGAGGGCAAGATCCGCTTCATCGGCCTGTCCGAGGCGGGAGCGGAGACGCTCAGGCGCGCGGCCAAAGTGGCGCCGATCGCGGCGCTCCAGACCGAGTACTCGCTCTGGAGCCGCGACGAGGCCGAGCAGAAGATGCTGCCGGTCTGCCGCGAGCTCGGCATCGCCTATGTCGCCTACTCGCCGATGGGCCGCGGCTTCCTGACCGGGCAGTTCAAGACGCCCGAGGCGCTGCCGCAGGGCGATCGCCGCCACGAGCATCCGCGCTTCCAGAAGGAGCATCTCTTGAAGAACACGACGCTGCTGCCGCCGCTCGAGAACATGGCGGCGCGCAAGAAATGCACGCCGGCGCAGCTGGCGCTCGCCTGGGTGCTGCACAAGGGCGACGACATCCTGCCGATTCCCGGCACCAAGCGGCGGAAATGGCTCGAGGAAAACGTCGCCGCGCTCGAAATTTCACTGAGCGCCGCCGAGCTCGTCGAGCTCGAACGCGCCTTCCCGCTCGGCATCACGTCGGGCACGCGCTATCCCGAACCGCTGATGAAATCGCTCGGGCGCTAGAACCGAAACCGTCATCCTGAGCGCAGCGAAGGATCTGGCACGCGCGAGAAAGGCTCGTGGCGACGTGGACCGTCGGCGCACGCAATCATTGCTGCATCCGGAAGATCCTTTTGCTCCGCTCAGGATGACGGGAAGGTCAAAACCCGAGCGCGTCCTTGAATTCGGCGACGGTTTGCGGGCGGTCCTGCTCGGGGACCTTGAGCGCCCAGTCGATGGCGACGAGCAGCTCTTCGGAGAAGCTGTCCTTGGCGCGCTCGGCCGCGGGGATCTGCGGATCGCGCTTGCCCTTGACGAGCGCCGCCATGCGCTCGGTCGCCTCGCGCGGCCGGTCCTTGGTGACGGCGGCGTAGAGCACCGCGCCGAGCCCGTAGAGATCGGACCACGGGCCGTTGTTGCCGTCGGAGGAATACTGCTCGAACGGCGCGTAGCCGGGTGTCACCAGCGCCGTCATCTTCTGGCTCTTCGATTTCAAGGCCGCGCGCGCCGCGCCGAAATCGAGCAGCACCGGCGAGAGATCGTCCTTCCGGATGTAGATGTTGGACGGCTTGATGTCGCGGTGGAGGAAGCCCTGGCTGTGCACGGCGCCGAGGCCGTCCAGCAGCGGCTTGAGAATCGAACGCAGGTCGTCCTCGTACATCATGTCGGGCGATTCGATGACGCTCTCGAAATCGACGCCGCGCTCGTACTTCATCACGATGTAGGCCGTGCCGTTGGCGCGGAAGAAGCGGCGCACCTCGACGATGTTGGGGTGCTTGAAGCGCGCGAGCGTCCGCGCCTCGCGCTCGAACTTCTCGAGGCCGAACATGAAGTCGTCGCGGTCGGCCTCGGAGAGGATGCCGACCTGGATGCCGTCGGGCATGCGCGTCGCGATCTCGAACGGCAGATACTCCTTGATCGCGACGCTGCGATTCGGCGATTCGGGATCCTCGCGCAGATCGCGCGCAAGGTAGGTGAGCCCGAAGCCGCCGGCGCCGAGCACGCGCTTGATCCGGTAGTCCTCGAGCACCGAGTTTTCCGGCAGCGTATTGCGGTAATCGTCGACTTCGTCGTCGTCGGACGCCATGGCCTGATGCGGGGCCGGGTCGCTTCCCGGCGGAAAATCGCGTCCCTCCCCTGTCTGCTTACGGAGAGGGAGGCACTGCCGTTTATACGCAGAAACCGCCCGAGGAATCGAGATTTTCCTTGGCCTTGGCAAGCCTCGCGCGGCGGCGCCGCATTGAGCGGCCGGAGCGCTTGCGCTAAGAGGCGGGCGCGAGGCCGGGAGCATTGTCGTGGACGTCGAGACGACGGCATGGCCGAGAGGAGAAAAGCGCGCGGCGCCGGCGGAGGGCCCGAGCCCCGCGCCGCTCAAGGTCGCCGTGCTCGTCGACCTGTTCTGGACGCCGGCGGCGGGCGGACACGTGAAGTTCTGGGAGCGCGCCGCTGCCGGCGCCGCCGGCCTCGCCGGCCTCGACCTCACCGTCTACTTCGCAGCCGCGCGCTCGGGCGAACACGCCGTGGCCCCCAACGTCCGCTATCGCCTCATGCGGCCGATGTTCAGCACGGAGCGGCTCGGCTTCCTGGCGCACGTACCCGATCACACGGATCTCGCACCTCATCATCCGCGCCTGGCGCGCGAGCTTGCGCGCTACGACGTCGTGCACACGACCGACGCCTATTTCGCGTTCGCGCGCACGGCGCTGCGCGTGGTGCGGCGGCGCGGCGTGGCGCTCGTGAACTCGGTGCACACCGACACGCCGAGCTACACGCGCCTTTACACCGCCGAAACCGTGCGCCGCGTGTTCGGCCGCAGCGGGCTCGCGCGCCTCTTGCTTGAGCGCTGGCAGGTCGATGCGCGCGCCGAGCGGCGCAAGCTCGACCAGCTGCTGCGCCATCAGGCCGCCTGCCGCTTCGTGTTCGGCCCGCGCGACCAGGACTTGGAGCGCGCGCGCCGGGTGCTGCCCGAGGAGCGCGTGCTGCGCCTGCCGCGCGGCCTCGAGCTCGACCGCTTCAATCCCCAGTGGCGCGACCGCGCCTGGCTCGAGGCCAAGTTCGGCATCGCGCCCGCGACGCCGGTGGTGCTCTGCGTCGGCCGCGTCAACGTGGGCAAGAACGTGATGGTGCTGGCGGAGGCGGTGCGCCTGCTCGCCGAACGCGGCGAGAAACTCGTGCTCGTCTGCGCCGGCGAAGGCGAGGACCGCGCGCGCGTCGAGACGCTGCTCGGGCCGCATGCGCGCTGCCCCGGTGCCCTCGCCGGCGACGACATGGCGCGACTCTACGCGAGCGCCGACCTGCTCGCGCATCCCTCCGAGATCGAGACGTTCGGCAATGTCGTCGCCGAGGGCATGGCCGCAGGCCTGCCGGTGCTGGTTTCGGCGATGGGCCAGTCGCTAGCGCAGATCATCGACGGCGCCACAGGCCTCGGCGTCGCGCGCAGCCCCGCCGACTGGGCCGTAGCGATCGCCGAGCTTGCCGGCGACCCCGCGCG